>JAKSCN010000138.1 GCA_022360595.1 Chromatiales bacterium | reverse complement strand
CTCATTGATGGATGCAGAGTGGTTGTCTGCGTTTTTCTGCAGGCCCTGTGGCAGTGTTAAAGGCTCTCAAAATGAAAGGCTTTTCACTGGTGGTCAAGATCCGGGGCTATAGTGAAGAGTATTCGTATGGGTAATGGCGATTACGACATTCACGGAAAACCGATGGCATGGTCGCCATGAAACTAAAGTCAGTGCTTGTGAGCAAGGCGGAGGGCCTTGTTCAATCCCTCAGCCCAGTCATCTACAAAAAGTTCTATGGACTCAATAAAGTCAGGGTCGTGGCTGCGCTTGTTGATGGTGCAGTGAATGACTACGCTGTTTTCATCCTGATCGGCGGTGACAGTCCAGGCCAGAGCGTTGGGGCAGCCCGGCATGGAGAAGCGGATGCCGTGTTTCAGCTCCTCGCGGTTCACTTTGAATTCACCCCACAGGCAGTAGATGGCGCCGTCATTCCCGTTGTCGTGAATCACCGTGTCGATAGAGTCACAGAGTTCGGGCAGATTCTTGATGGTGACGAGTGTTTTAAGGTCAGCGGATTCAACGTTGACGTTGCTGAGATCTCGAAAAAATTCCATCGGTGTCGCCTCTGGTGACTACAAAGCGCTGCATTGTAGCGCCAAAGGCGTCAATGTTGGTACTGCATCTGGGGCTAGCCGGTTTTGGTCGTGGCCAACAGTGTGCCGGCGCCAAGATAGAGTATGCCGCTGGCCCGATTCTGTTGCTTACTGCTTCCTTCACGATTGAGCAACGCACTAAGCCGACTGGCCAATAGTGCATACCCGGAGTCAAGAATGGCGGCTAAAACCCAAAAGATGACCGATAGCAGCGCGATCTGCTCCAGATAGGGGGCGGTAGATACGGCGAACTGGGGCAGAAAGGCGCTAAAGAAGAGAATGGTTTTGGGATTGGTCAACGATACCCAGAAGCCGCGCTGCATGGAAGCGATAGCGGTGATCTCCGGCTCCTGCCGGGCTGAGGCGGCGCGAATCAGATGGCTCACTCCGAGATAGATCAGGTAAGCCACACCAATCCATTTCAGCCAGAAAAAACCCTCCGCGAGGGCGGAGACAAACCAGGCGGTTCCCAGTGCGGCCACCACCAGTTGAATGATCATGGCGGCGCTGGTGCCGACGACGGTCTGCAGCCCGCGCAGCTTACCCTGGGTGATGCTTGTTGAAATCACAACCAACACATTGGGTCCCGGGATAAGAATGACGCCAATGGAGATTAGGATAAATGTGAGCAGTTCCATTTTTCTTCTCTATCTGTGAAGAGGAGTGAATATCCGCCAGCGTGGTGATAATACGCCCAAGCTGGCGGATTAGCTATCGATTAGTCGCCGTCCAGCATACGGCCGATGCCGCCGAGGACCGAGCCCTCACCTTGGGAGCTGCCGCCGGCTGATGGCGCGTTGGCCAGAATACGATCGGCCATCCGTGAGAAGGGGAGGCTCTGCAGCCAAACCGTGCCATGGCCGCGCAGTGTGGCCAGAAACAGCCCTTCGCCGCCGAATACCATTGACTTCAGGTTACCTGCGCGCTGGATGTCGTAGTCGATGCCGCCAGTAAAACCGACCAGGCAACCGGTATCGACGCGCAGTGTCTCCCCGTTGAGCTGCTTCTCAACGATGGTGCCACCCGCCTGAATAAAGGCCATACCGTCACCTTCGAGGCTTTGCAGAATGAAACCCTCACCGCCGAACAGACCGGAACCAATGCGTCGATTGAAGGTGATGTCCACTTTGGTGCCGAGGGCGGCGCAGAGAAAGGCATCTTTCTGGCAGGTGATCTTTTCGCCCAGTTTGCCCATATCCAGCGGTACGATATTGCCCGGATAGGGGGCAGAGAAGGCGACACGCTGTTTGCCAACACCGCGGTTGGTGAAGTGGGTGGTGAAGATCGATTCACCGGTGAAGACACGCTTGCCAGCCGAGAACAGCTTGCCCATCAAACCTTCATCCGGATTTGAGCCGTCACCCATTTTGGTCTCGAAATCAATCCCCTGTTCCATGTAGGTCATTGCTCCGGCCTCGGCAATCACTGTTTCATTGGGGTCCAGTTCGACCTCCACCAGCTGCATCTCAGAGCCGAGAATTTCATAATCCACTTCGTGACAACGCATGAACTAAACTCCTAATTTTAAGTTGGTTGTGGCACCAATTATAGTGCAAGGGGAAGGCAATTAGAGCCTGTTAACGCTAATTTGGTCATCACTGCCAGGACCATCCATAAATTAAGAAAAGAGGAGTTGGGCCTAATAAGTGCAACACGGTGTTACTCGCCACTTATTTGGAGCGACCAAACTATGCTTCTTGCTCCTTTAGCAGCGATTGGGTTTTTTAGGCTCATCAGTGATGATCGAGAGGCCCTAGGTGTTATGGTTTCGCGTGTTGATCAACCTATGGGTTATTTCAGTGTGAAAGCCATGTTGTACTGCACAGTGAGCGG
>JAKSCN010000177.1 GCA_022360595.1 Chromatiales bacterium | reverse complement strand
GTTATTCATCGCTTTGCGAATGGCTCTGGCAGTGGCGGCGTTGAGGGCGTCGGGAGTTGAAGAGGCGTTGAACAGCTCGACCTCATCAATGGTGACGCTCATATCCTGCACCGGTGCGCCCTCCAGCGGCCCGCCTTTGAGGGCAAAGTGTGCGCCCTCCTGAATCGCTTCGAGCTGAGCGTTGTTCAGGCTGGCGCCTTCTGGGAGCACTTTCGGCTTAATCTTGATGTTCAGACCGCTGCCTCGCTCACCCGGGGATAGACTGGCGACAATCCGGGCCTTCATCTCTACCCCTTTGTTGGTGTCGGCCGGCGGTTGGAACAGGTGGTCCGAGCTGGCGGTGGCAGTGATGGTCTCGCGCAGGGCGACGGCCGGTTTGCCGGTCTTTACCTCCAGTTGGTATTCACGCTCCAGGCGCTCGACGATAATCTGCAGATGCAGCTCGCCCATACCGCTGAGCAGGCGTTGACCGGTCTCCGGGTCTTCACCAAATTGCAGGGTGGGGTCCTCCTCCTGCAGCTTCTCCAGCACATCGAGAAATTTATCCTCTTTGTCAGAAGAGGTGGGTTCTATGGCGAGGCTGAGTACCGGGTCGCGGGTGTCGATACGTTCCAGCAGAATGGGGTTGCTCGGCTCGAACATGGTATCGCCGGTAGTGACATGGCGAAGACCGGCAAGCAGCACGATCTGCCCGGCATGGGCGCTCTCCAGGCGGCTCTTCTTGCCGGCGTCGACATCGAAGATGCGGGCAACATGCTCCTGTTGGGTACTGCCGTCCCCGTTGTAATAGGCGATGGTGTCGCCGGCGGTCAGTTGTCCCCGATATAGGCGGGCAAAGACGTGGCGGCGTCCCTCCCATTGCTGGATTTTGAAGGCGAGCATGGCCAGTGATTGGTCGTTTCTCATCTCTACCGGCTCTTCGCGGCCATCTTCCCGATAACCAACGGCCGGTGGGCGATCCAGTGGCGAGGGGAGCAGATCGATGATGGCGTCCAGTACCGGCTGAATGCCGAAGTTGCGCAAGGCCGAGCCACCCAGGCAGGGGAAGAGTTCACCGCGTTGGGTGGCGCGCCGCAGAGCGGCCCAAATTACCTCCGGTTCCGGCTCTTCGTCAGCGAGCACGTGGTCGGCAAACTCGTCGTCGGTTTCGGCGATTCCCAGTAACAGCATTTCCCGGTACTCGGCCATCTTTGCCCAGATGGTCTCATCGCAGGGGGTGGTCGTTACCTCTTCACCATACTCTCCCGAGAAGCTGAGAATGGTCTTATCGATCAGGTGTACGACCGATTTCTGTTCTGCCAGAGGGGTGGTGAGCGGTACGGGGTTGGCCTGCAGCTTTTTTTTGATCGTCTGCAGGGCGTTGTCAAAGTCGGCGCCGATGCGATCCACTTTGTTAATGAAAAACAGTGATGGCAGATTGAATTTGCAGCGCTGGCGCCAGACGGTTTCGGTCTGAGGCTCAACGCCGCGCACCGCATCCAGCACGATGACACAGCCGTCCAGTACCCGCATGCTGCGTTCGACTTCAATGGTAAAATCGACGTGGCCGGGAGTGTCGATAATCTGAATCAGATGATTTTGCCAGTCCGCTTTGGTGACTGCGGAAGTGATGGTGATGCCGTGGCTCTGCTCTTCGGCCATGTAGTCCATGTGTGCTGCGCCGTCGTGCACTTCACCGATTTTGTAGAGCACACCCGTGCAGTAGAGCATGCGCTCTGTCAGTGTGGTCTTACCGGCATCTATGTGCGCGGCAATCCCAATGTTGCGTACTTTGGTCAGATCAGTCTGCTTCGACATGGCCAGCCTATTCCTCATGGCAATGTCATTATGCTACCGGCTGTGGGGGAGTTAGCCAATGCGTGAAGTCAAAAAATTGGAGACGGCCTTTTTCCCGCTGTAGGGAGTGAGAAAAAGGCCATGAATGGGGGGCTAAGCTACGGATTCTTCGCGGGTTTCACTTTGATGCAGCGTATCGCCTGCCTCATTGATAACAGCTACATCGATGGGAAAACCGTCGCGGAGACTGGCGGTGACCACGCAGAAGTCCTCATAGAGGTCCAGGCAGCGCTTCATGCGCACTGCGTTCTCCAGTTCGCCGTCGACAGTGAGGGTAATGTCCATGCGCCCTATGCGCAGGCGATTTGAGCCATTGCGCTCCAGGGTGCAGACGGCTGTTGCTTTCACGCTACCGGCCGGTGGCTGGTTTTTGGTGACGCAGTAGAGCAGGCTGGCGCTCAGGCAGTTGGCCGCGGCAGCGGCAAGCATGCGTGACGGGTTGGGGCCCTTGCCTTCACCCAGGGGTGCCGGTTCGTCGACCAGCAGATCGGGCATGCTCTCCATGCCGAAGTTGACGTTGAACTGATACCCCTCCAGGTGGGTCATCTCGATGGTGAACTGGCTCTCTTTGGACATGACTACCTCGTCTTTTTGTTATTGGAACAACTCAGCCAGTTTCTCTCCAGGCTGTTCGGCGCGCATAAAGGCCTCGCCAACCAGAAAG
>JAKSCN010000052.1 GCA_022360595.1 Chromatiales bacterium | reverse complement strand
GTGTGGCGACAGGCAACGGTGGTTTCTGGTTGAGTAGTGGTGAAGGTGAGCTATACCGCCAATCTGATGCTGGCTTGGTTAGGGTGCCGGTATCGGGTGTGGTGAAGGGTGGTACCGTTCGGTGGGATAACCACCTAAGTAGTTCTATTCAGATCTAATCCAAGGGCCTCATTCGGGGCTAACCTGGTGATTTGATCAGTGGCAACCCCCCTTTTTTTTCTACGTTTTATTGATTCTAGTCAATGCCGCATCTTATTCGCGAATGATAATGTTTCGTATTATTATTGACATTCCAATAAGAATGCTTATCATTAACAAAATTAAGCATAACTCTTGATGGCGATGACTATGGATCAAAAAGCGAAGCCTGCCGACTCTTCGACCTACCGTGGCGATAAGGCGTTACGGCGTGTCTCTTCGGAGGTGCTGTTCAAGGAGAGTTCTCGCATGATCATTGAGCATCAGGGTGCCAACTACACCCTTCAGATTACCCGAAACGGTAAGCTGATACTGACCAAGTAGTCACCGAGTATGACGCCAGCCACTTGCAAACCTGTTTTGTCGCCCTTTATGTCGATAACCCGCCTGTTCGGCATTGAGTCTTCAATGGAGAACAGTGGTGTGACAGCAGCAATGATCCGCCGTAACCGACTTTATGTCCCGCTACGTCGGAAAGTGATGCGAGTGAGTAACCGTCAGCGACGGTGGCAACTATTGCGCACACTGGTGGGCAACTAGATCCATCACCCATTTCCTTCTACTTCCTTAACTTCGAGTTTGAATATGAAATCATTTATCCGTTCATTACTGTTCGTTGCCGCTGCTACTACGGCTATGCCTGCTGTAAGTGCCGATAATGGCGAAATCGTGGTCTACTCAGCCCGCAAGGAGCATTTGATCAAGCCGCTGTTTGATGCCTACACCAAGAAGACCGGTGTGGAGGTCAAATATGTGACTGACAAAGCAGGTCCCCTGTTGGCTCGTCTAAAGGCTGAAGGTGCCAACACGCCCGCGGATATGCTGATTACCGTTGATGCCGGTAACCTGTGGCATGCTGCTGAACGGGGTGTGCTGGCCGAAGTGAACTCCGCCGCTCTGCAGAGCAATGTCCCTGCCCATCTGCGTGATCCGAACAACCGCTGGTTCGGTCTCTCAGTGCGTGCCAGAACCGTTGTTTACAGCACCGAACGGGTAAAACCAGAAGAGCTGACCAGCTACGAAGATCTGGCCGACCCAAAATGGAAAGGCCGTCTCTGCCTGCGTACCTCCAAGAAGGTCTACAATCAGTCGCTGGTTGCGATGATGATGGAGCGTCTGGGTAAAGAGAAAGCCGAAGAGGTGGTGAAAGGCTGGGTTGCCAACCTGGCGGTGCCTCCCTTCTCCAACGATACCAAGACCATGAAGGCGGTGGCTGCCGGTCAGTGTGATGTGGCCGTGGTGAACACTTACTACTTTGGCCGTCTGCAGAAGAAGGAGCCCGATGTGAAACTGGCACTGTTCTGGCCTAACCAGAATGACCGCGGTGTACATGTGAATGTCTCCGGCGCCGGTATCACCAAGCATGCGAAGAACGCCAAAGCGGCAACCGATCTGTTGGTATGGCTCTCTTCAGATGAAGCGCAGCAGATGTTTGCAGGCCTGAATATGGAATATCCGGCCAATGGTTCCGTTAAGGCTGACCCGATGGTTGCAGCATGGGGGAGCTTCAAAGGCGATGAAGGAAATATCGCCAAAGCGGGCGAATTGCAAGCGGAAGCTGTTATGCTAATGGATCGAGCAGGTTATCGTTGATCTGAGCATTCATGCAAACAGTTAGTCTAAAAGCCGGGCCGAGCGAGGCCCGGCTTTCTGTCGTTCATACTTACGGGTGGCGTATTGCCGCCTTTTGTCTTGCTGCGGTAGTGGCAGCACCGCTGTTGCTGGTCTTCTCTGGTTGGCTGCAGCCGGAGAATCAGGTGTGGCAACATCTGGCGGAAACAGTGCTGGGTGATCTGGTGATCAATACCCTGGTGCTGCTGATCGGTGTCGCTATTGGGGTGTTGCTGATCGGTGTCAGCCTCGCCTGGCTCACTACCCTCTGTGAATTTCCCGGTCGGCGCTTTTTTGATTGGGCGTTGATGCTGCCTCTCGCTGTGCCCGCCTATGTGCTGGCTTTTGTCTTTCTTGGCGTGCTCGATTTCTCGGGGCCGGTGCAGACCTGGATGCGCGAACTGTTTGGCAACAGTGCGCGGCTTGGTAATGTGCGCTCCACCGCTGGGGTGATCACCGTGATGGTGCTGGTGCTCTACCCCTACGTCTACATGTTGACCCGCTCCGCCTTTTTGACTCAGGGAAGCGGTACTCTGGAGGCGGCGCGGATTCTGGGCCTGGGTCCTTGGGGAGCTTTCTTTCGCGTGGCTCTTCCAATGGCGCGCCCGGCGATTGTTGCGGGTACATCGCTTGCGCTGATGGAGACCCTGGCTGACTTCGGTACCGTGGCGGTGTTCAATTATGACACTTTCACCACCGCTATCTACAAAGCCTGGTTTGGCCTGTTCAATCTGCAGGCGGCGTCGCAGTTGGCGTCACTGCTGCTGATCTTTGTCGCTATCGCACTGGTTGCTGAAAATCGTTTGCGGGGTCGTGCCCAGTACCACGAAACCACCCGCTCCAGCACCATGCAGCGGCACCAGTTGCGTGGTGTGCGTGCCTGGCTTGCCACCGGCGCCGCCAGCCTGGTGTTTGGCTTCGCTTTCGTACTGCCGTTGATTCAGTTGCTGCTCTGGGCTGCCGAAGTGTTTGCCGAGGATATCGACGGGCGTTATCTGGATCTGCTGTTTCATACCCTGTTACTGGGCAGTTCGGCCGGACTTGTTACCGTCACCTGTGCGTTGATCATCGGATTTGTACGGCGCCGTCATGCCGATCTGGCTACCAGTGCCGCGGTACGTGTCGCCACGCTTGGCTATGCTCTGCCAGGCTCTGTGTTGGCGGTAGGGGTGATGTTGTCACTGACCGGTATAGATGGTTTTCTAAATCTGCTTGGTGAACTCTTTTTCGATACATCACCCGGCCCAATTCTGGGTGGCACGGTCATTGCGCTGTTGATGGCCTATATGGTGCGCTTTCTGGCGGTTGCCTATGGCCCGATTGAGAGTGGCTTGAAGCGGATTCGCCCTTCCCTATCGGAGGCGGCGCGCAGCCTCGGGGCCAATTCCAGTGAGGTGATTCGGCGCGTCTATCTACCGCTGTTGCGCCCTGGCCTTCTCACAGCGTTGCTGCTGGTGATAGTTGATGTGATGAAAGAGATGCCGGCCACGTTGCTGCTGCGCCCTTTTGGTTGGGACACCGTGGCGGTGCGCATCTATGAGATGACATCGGAAGGTGAGTGGGAGCGCGCCGCGCTGCCGTCGGTGACGTTGATTTTGGTTGGTCTGCTGCCTGTGCTGCTGTTGGTTAAGCGCTCGGGGCGGCATCAGACAGAAAAATAGATAACAGGTTTTTGTATGCAACATCTGTTGGAACTCTCGAATATTGGGTGCCGTTTTGACCACAATACGGTGGTTGATGGGCTGACTCTGCACATGGCGCCGGGTAGCCTGAACTGCCTGCTGGGCCCCAGTGGTTGCGGGAAGACGACGGTACTGCGGGCGATTGCCGGTTTCCAACAACTGCATCAGGGCGAGATTCACCTGGCAGGTGAGTTGGTCTCAAGTAAGGATTATCTGCTGGCCCCGGAGAAACGGGGTCTGGGCATGGTATTTCAGGACTACGCGCTGTTTCCCCATTTGAGTGTGGCGGACAACATCAGCTTTGGTCTGCGCAATGGCGATGCCACTCAACGTAAAGCGCGCATTGGGCGGTTGCTTGAGTTAGTCGGTCTCGAGGGGTTTGATCAGCGTTTCCCTCATGAGCTTTCGGGCGGGCAGCAGCAGCGTGTCGCTTTGGCGAGAGCGCTGGCGCCGGAGCCGAAACTGCTGCTGTTGGATGAGCCCTTCTCCAACCTGGATGTGGATCTGCGTGAGCGCTTGGCAACCGATGTGCGCTCTATCTTAAAAGCAGAGGGTACCGCTGCTGTGTTCGTCACCCACGACCAGCATGAGGCCTATGTGATGGGTGAGCAGATCGCGGTGATGAACCAGGGAAAGCTGATGCAGTGGGACACGCCGTTTAACCTCTACCACGAGCCAGTTAACCGGTTTGTGGCCGATTTTGTGGGTCAAGGACGTTTGTTGCACGGTAAGCTGATTGAGCCTGAACAAGTTGAAACACCGCTGGGTCGAGTTGTGGGCAATCGCGCTTATAGTTGGCCAAAGGATTGTCGTGTTGAGGTATTGCTGCGGCCGGATGACGTGGTGATCGATCCCAACAGTGGCTATCAGGCGGAGGTGATCGGGCGGGCTTTTCGCGGGGCTGAAACCCTCTATACGTTACAGGTGAATCCGGGGGTTGAAGTCCTCTCTTTGATGCCCAGTAGCCAGGATTATCTGCTGGGTGATAAGGTGGGGGTGAAGCTCGATGTGGAGCATCTGGTTGTTTTTCAAGCTTGATCAGCCTCTTTGATCAGTACCCGCAGGCATAAACGACGTTAGGGCCTGTTGACACTAATTTGATTGTCACTGTTGAGCCTGAAAAAGCACCAATCAAGGCACGAGGAGTGCAGTTTGGTTGTTCCAAATAAGCGACGAGTAACGCTGAGTGGTGCTTTTTCAGGCTCATCCCCCTTTTTAAATGTGTGGGGGCCAGGGCCATTTTTTG
>JAKSCN010000097.1 GCA_022360595.1 Chromatiales bacterium | reverse complement strand
TTAACCTTGATCTGAAAACGGCCATCCTGGGGCAGACGCTTCTCCGAAATATCCAGATTCGAGAGCAGTTTCAACCGCTGAACCAGCGCCGGGGCAATACGTTTCTCGTTTACCACCTGCTCCTGCAGCACGCCATCAATACGTTGGCGCACGCGCAGCACATGCTCATCCGGTTCAATGTGAATATCGGAAGCTTTTGCCATCAAGGCGTCTTCAAACAGCGTCTGTAGCAGCCGGATAACGGGGGCATCGCCTTCCGTCGCAGTCTGCATCAAGACATTCAGATCGAGATCGCCACCGCCTTCGCTGAGATCTTCATCCAGCTCACCCGCCAATGTCTCCAGCTCTTGGGATTTGCGATACATACGATCAAGCGCATCGAGCAGATCACTCTCACGCACAACCGCCTGGCGTACACGTTTTTTCAGTTTGCTGGAGAGCTCATCATAGGCGAACAGATCGGTCGGGTCCGCCATACCAACCAACACATCGTTGGGCTGCTGTTCAATGACAATAACCCGATAGCGTCGCGCCAGGGTCTCCGGCAGCGTCTTCACGACCTCTGGGTTGAGCTTATAGGAACGCAGATCAATCAGTGGAATCTGCAACTGCTGCGACAGGAAATCGAGCAGACGCTGCTCATCAATGAATCCCAGCTCAATGAGCGTATGCCCCAACTTATGGCCGGTTTTCTTCTGCTCCGCCAGCGCGGTCATCAACTGGTTTTCTGAGATGACCCGGTTGGCCACCATCAAATCACCCAGCCTGATGCGCTGGCGTTTTTTTGTCGTTTCGGGCTTCTTCTGCAGTTCCAAATCGCTCATAACTTTATTGTCCAACAGACAACGCCTGGAGACGCTGCTGGGTATACCTGGCCAACGCCGTAGGCAAAGAGTGTAGATTTAACGCCTGCCGATAGGCCTCTGTTGCACCATGACTATCCCCTGTCGCTTCGAGCGAAATAGCCGCTCCCACCCAGGCTCGCGCCGATTCGGGATTTAGATCCAGCAACCTCCGGTAAGTCGTTAACGCTTTGGGATAGTCCTGTTGTTGCTGATAGGCGGCTCCCAGCAGTGATAGCAAGGTTTCCTGGTTTGTGTGTATCCCCTGCGCTTTTACCAATAACTGTTCTGCCTGATCGCTCTTCCCCTGCTCCAGCCAGTGCCGCGCCTGCATCAGCACAAAAGGCAGATGATCAGGAGACTGCTGAAGCCCGGCAGCCAATACCCGAACGAACCTCTGTCGGTCCCCTTGTTGTTGAAGCAGTGATAAGAGAAGCTCCCTCACCTCCAGACGTTCAGGTTCAGTATCAAGAATCTGTTGAAGCTGCTGCTCGGCTTCCACAACGTGCCCAAGCGCCAGGAAGCGGTTGGCGCGTTCGAGAGGAGTGAGAGGTTTCAACACAACACTTGACGCCGCCTCTTTCTCTGCTGTTTGCTGAGCAGCAGCCGGCTTGACTACTGTAGGCTTCACTACTCTGGACTCAGCAACCAACTTCTTGGGCTGCGCCTTTACCGGAGAGAGATCAGCCAATAGATCCATATCCCGATCCCGTAGACTCAGGGAGAAAAGCGCCAGTTCACTAGCATCCAAGATAGATTGAGATGTTACGCCTATATCCTTATCGGCGGATGCTGTTAACGCCTGGGGCTCAGGCTCAACAGTCGATACCGGCTCTTCAGTCAAAGCATCTTCCGCTACTACCGTTTGTTCAGGCGGTGCTCCCGTGGATAGCAGTTGTCCGCTATCTGACTGAATATCGGCATCACTCTTATCGACTATCGGCTGTTCGCTGGTTATTTCAGAAAATCGAGCCAATCGTCCATTTGCAAAAGAGTCCCATAGATAGTAGCCAGCAGCCACCAAACAGATCAGCGCCAGAGCAACCAACCACCAACGCTTATTGGTGTGCTCTTCAGGATAAGATTCTGTAGGAAATATATTGATAACTTCGGCGGAAGGTAATCTCTCGTCACGCTCATCCAGATCACGCAACATCTGATTGATCAGACTCATAGCCCACCCCCAATGAACAGGTAGACTCCGGCGCCCGCCGCGCTGGAGAGCCCCAAACCAGATACCCCCAGCCAGACCCACTTACGCCAGGCGAAAGGCTGTATCGCGCCCTCAGTATCTTGAATTGCCCGGGCGACATGCTTGCCAGTCACCACGTCGCTCCCTTCTCCATAGGCGGCCAATAGCATTTTGTGAGCCAAAATGTTGATTAGACGCGGTATACCTTGGGACGCTCGATAGAGCCTGTTCACTATCCAGGCGGAGAACAGCACTTTGCCTCTATAACCGGCTACTTTCAGGCGATGCTGCAGGTACGCCGTTGCCCCCTCACGACTCATCGGCTTGATGTGGTGAGAAAAGGTGATGCGCTGTTTCACCTGTCGTACAGATTGATCATCCAGATGTCGGTTCAGCTCCGGCTGGCCAAACAGCACCACTTGCAGAAGCTTACTCTTCTCCGTCTCCAGATTGGTCAGCAGGCGAATGGCTTCCAGACTGGGAAGGGGGATAGTCTGCGCCTCGTCAATCAATAACACCAAGCGCTTACCTTGCGCCTTATACTTAATCAACCTCTCACTGATTAAACGTTGCAGAGTTTGGCCATCATGATTCAACGACGTTTTGATACAGAGTTCATCCGCCACCGCGCGCATCAACTGTGCGGGTGGTAGCGATGGATTGGGTATGTAAGCGGTAATGATATTGTTCTGGGATAGAATATTCAGCAGCTTACGGCAGACTAGTGTTTTACCTGTTCCCACCTCACCGGTGATCTTGATAAACCCTTCGCCCATGCGCAGCGCCACCAACAACACGTTCAACGCCTCTTGGTGGTCAGGATAGGCAAAGTAGTAATCGGTGTTAGGCGTCAGCCCAAACGGCGTCTCTTTAAATCCATAAAACCGTTCGTACATTGATCAGCCTCCCCCACTACTCAGCCTGGTTGCCAAACACACTGGTATGGCCGCCGTAGTGAAAACCTCTATTCAGCTTATCGAAGCGCTGGGATGCATCGTTGATGCTGGTGCCCCATACCGATGGTGTATCCACCACGGTGGGCCGCATGACAATAATCAGCTCACTCTTCTTGGCCCCCTGGCGGGTATGGCGAAACAGTTGGCCAAGCAGCGGCAGGTCGCCAAGCACTGGAGTAGAGACGACGTCTTCACCCATGTTGTCCTGCATCAGTCCGCCAATGACGATCAACTGCCCGCTTTGCGCATAAACCACACTGTCCGACTCTCTGACCGTGCTACGCGCCAATGGTATATTCTGGGTTTCATTACCAACTTCAATCACTTTCTGCTGATCGTTGACTGTGCTGACCGACGGGTGAATATGCAGCGTCACCCGGCCATGGGCATCGATTTGCGGCGTCACATCCAGGGCGATACCGGAAAAGAAGGGCGTCAGGGTGATATCAGGCGTCGTAGTAGTGGCGGTGCCTGTGGTGGTGGTGCTGGAGACATCGGTGACAAAAAACTCATCGGTCCCCACCTTAATCACTGCTTTCTGATTATTCAGCGTAGAGACCCGTGGACTGGAGAGCACCTGCACATTACCCTGGGATTCAAGCAGCTCAATCAAAGCCATAAAGCTACCGGTATTCACAGTGGCGCCAAAAAAGCCCCCAAAGCCTTCAAAATCGGTGAATTCGATACCACCTGTTGGTATAGTCACCCCCTCTTTTCCCGGGTTCTCGAACATATTAGGGGTACCGGACTGCCCAAAGGAGAAGGTGTTATCACCCTGAGTGAACATCTTCGACCAGTTGATGCCAGCCTGATAACCATCATTCAGTTCAACTTCCAGAATTTTGGCCTCCAAGATCACTTGACGGTGAATGGCGTTCTCAGTCGCTTCGAGATAACGCTCCACTTCACGTAGTTCAGACGGCATCGCCCGCACCACGATAATGCCTGTCTGGGGGGTAATCACCACAGAGCGGCCATTACCGTTACCGACGATGGCGGACATCGCCTGGGTGAGTTCAGCCCAGAAATTGGAGACCGTGCGCGTATTGATTTCCGTACCGGAGGTTGTGGTGCTGCCATTGTCGTTATTATCGTTATCCTCATTGTCACTATCAGACTCTGATACCTGCCCGGAGCTAACTTTGGTCTGAGAGCTACCCTCACGCTGGATATTCAGATAGTTGACTTGAAAGATACGCGATTGCAGACGCACCGGCAGTGCGCTGAAACCGCTGCGGTTGCGCTGAAACTCATAACCGTAGACATCACGCAGCACTTCCAGCACTTCGGGAATCGTCACTGATTTCAGACTGAGTGAGAGATTGCCGCTCACCTCCGGATGCACCACCATGTTGTACGGGGTGCCCTCAACGATTCCCATCAAAAAATCTTTTGCCGCCACGTTGGTGACGTTGATATCGAAACGAGCTTCCCGCTTCTGCTTGGGAATTTCAACCTGCTTGAGATCGACGGGAGGAATCAGGGCCGCACTGACCGCCGGCGGGGGTGTCTGCGGTTTATCCGGCGCAACCGTTTGGCGCTGCATATCACGTTTGACAACGCCTATAGGGCCACCATCACGCGGCGCCGTGCTCTGACAACCACTGACCAGTAAGGTCAGCAACATCAGATAAAGCACATGCCCTTTTTTTCTGTTTTTTATCATTATTGTCCTCCGGCCAATTCGGAGTCTGCTGTTACTGAGAGCGTTTTGATTTTGCCGGATAACAGATAGAGAGTCTGCTGTTTTCCTTCCACCTCTAACACAACACGATCTCCTTCAACAGCGATAACTGTACGCCCATGGGCTTTATCACCAACTCGAAAACGTTTACCGTTAATTACGGCACTCATACCTTGGGGGCCTTTAATAATGCCATCAAGGATAATCTCCTCTTCCAGGCCGACGCTCTGAACCACCTGTGGACTGTAGCCATAAGGTTTAGTCGGATCTCGCAATTCGGCCTGCACCTGACCGGATATCGCTACAATGAGCAGACTAACTGCCCACGCAATCCATAGAATACGTAAACTAAACACCAATCCAGCCCTCGGATAGACTCAGCGTGTGCAATAGCAACCGCACTTTCGCTGTGGGGTAGCTGTCCACTTCAAACGACACACCATCCCAGAAAAAAGACCAGGGCAGAGACTCCAACTCACGGAGATAGTCGAGGGTCGCGAGATAGTCGCCCTCAAACTCAAGCACAAAACCATGACGATAGATGTTGGTCTTTATCTTCTCCGGCTGATCCTTGCTCTTCTCCATGCCCTCGGTCTCTTGCTGACCAAGAATCGATTCACTCTTCAACGTGGCCAGATTAATCAAGGTCAGCGATTCATTTCTGACCAATAGCTCTTCCAGCAGACGCGCCATCTGGGTTGGAGTGATCAATGAATCAGTTGCCCGTTCAACCCGCTCCTGGAGCTGATCAACCTGTCCTTTCAGTTGGGCGATCTGTGCTTTGATCGCTTTGTCAGGGTCGTTCTGGGAGCGCATGACCAAGCCTTTTAGCTCCATCTCCAGCACTTTCACATCCGCCTGCGCCCGTTCACTCTGCTCGGTTAGCCGTTTCTGTTCGCTATTCAGGGGATTCCAAAGTCCGTAATTCCAAGCCAGGTGGAGAACAACCAGCACAGCTATCAAGACCAAAGCACGCTCACGCAAGCTCAGCCCATCAAACTTATCGCTGTACTGTTTCAACTGGTGTACTGCCATAACTACTCCGAACCCTCTTCCCGACTTTCCGTTTTCAAATCGAAACTGATCTGATTCGAATCGGGCGCTCGGGACATATTGACCACTCTGAAGGCTTTATTGCGAAACGCTTTTTCCATCTCCAAGCGCTGTAAAAACTGGGGCAGCAGTTCAGGATCAATTACCTTGCCCTGCAAAGCGAAGTAGTCACCTTCGCGATTCAGCTCCAACGCCTCCAGCCACAACCCCTCTTCGCTCTGGCGAGCCAAACCGGCAAAGTATTCAGAGAATGTCTGATCTCTGCTATCGATCTGATTTGCCAAATTGTTCAGCAATGAGTTTCCGGCACTGCGTTGCAGTTGCAAGCGGGCCAGCTCTCGTTGATAGATATCACTGACACTCGGCTTCGGCATCAGCGTCCGCATCCTCTCAACATCGCTCTTCAAGCTGCTGTAGCGGTTTTGCAGCTTTAGCAACTCTCCCGCCAATTGCTGATTCTGCCAATAGCCATAACCGTAGATAGCCCCCATAAGCAGCACTGCAAAGAAGCTCAACAGTACGACTAAGCTGAGGGAAAAGGTCTTCTCCTCCCGACGGAACCGAGGTTGGTAGAGGTTTATCTGTTGAATCAGCTTACCCATCAACCACTCCGCAGTGCCGCGCCTATGGCTGACACATTGTTGACCAGATCATCACGATTGAGCTGATCCAAACCGGCAAAGTGATCATCAAAAGGTAGTGAGTGAGACGAGATCAGTAGATTGGTATCGGCAAACTGCAGTAATTTCTCTTGGTGTTCACCGGGGACCAACACCGCAACACTATTGGCGGCACCCTGTCCATATTGGCTCTCGTAGTAGTCGAGGGAGCGCTGTAGCTCCAGGACTAACGTATCTAGCGCATCCTCTTGGGCCACTGCATCACCAACTAAACTGGCGGTAGTGAGATTAAGACGGCGGGTCAGATAGAGAATATCCCCTTTAGTGATCTCTATAGAGCCCTGATTAGGGCCCAGATAGAGCATGGCCTGTACTGTGTCGGGTCCATAGATGGTCGCAAGCAGATTACGCGTTGCCAGTTCGGCGATATCGATAGCGTTGATCCGCAGCCCCGCCTCCTCTATCTGATCCACCAACTGTTGAATTAAACTGACCCGCGCGGCTACCACATACATCAGACGCGGAGTTCCCTGGCGCTTTGACTCGGGGAGATCAAAGATATCCAGCACAGCATCGTCGATATGGAAATCGATAAGGTCTTTGATACGCCAGCGCAATGCACTGCGCAGTTCATCCGGCTCTACTTCAGGCGCCTCCACCTGCAACAAGTTATACATGCTGGGATCAAGCGCCACATTCACAGTAGCGCCCTTTAATTGGTACTCCTTAACCAGCTCTGCGAGCTGCTGCCCCTGGGATTCCGAGCCTTCATTCGGGTGAAATGCGCAGTGCCGAATCACCCGCTCCCCCCGGGACTCATCAATTTCAACGAATGAAATTCCTTTGGCCTCAAACCCAAGACCAATCCGACGGCCATTGGCGGATCTTGACCTGAACCAACTCATGCGGTGTATTTCCCCACTTTCTCGCAAAAAACCTACTGCGCAGCGACGCTCTTCAACTAACCGGGTTAACGGCCAGGAAGCAAAATACTTTAGGAAAAACCTTCTTTAGAGAAAGTAAAATAAAATTTTAATGTTTTCAATAGATTGGAATTTTAATTTTAAGTAAAACACCACCCAGGGAGCTGTCACCAAAGGAGAGCTCGCCACGATACAGTTGAACAATCTCATTGGCCACGCTTAATCCGATACCCTGCCCCACCTGATGCTGATCAACACGCCCTCCACGGCGCAACACTTGTTTGCGCTGTTCCGGTGCAATACCGGGGCCATCATCTTCAATACAGATATCCAAGGCATCAGCCCGTTGCATGATCGAGACCGCAACCTGGCGGTGGCCGTATTTGTAGGCGTTCTCCAACAGATTACCCAGCACTTCGAGCAGATCGCCCTGATCCCCCCGAAACTTGGCAGACTCAGTACCCGATACCTTTACTGTCATGCCTTTTTCCAGGTAAACCTTATCTAACGTAGCGAGCAGTTTTTTTACAATAGGCATAACGTCCACCGCCTGCTGAACCCCGGTAAAACCAGACGCTGCCGCACGTTTAAGTTGATACTGCACAATTTCGTTCATACGGGGCACCTGTTCACTCACTACTGTTTTCAGGCTCTCCTCCCCCTGCCCGGAAGCCCCTTGCAGTACCGCAAGTGGGGTCTTGAGGCTATGCGCAAGATCCCCGAGGCTATTGCGGTAGCGCTCCTGGCTGGCTCTCCCGCTATGGATCAGGGAATTGATACGCATGGTCAATCCAACCAGCTCTTTTGGGTAATTGCCATTGAGCTGAGCTGCGTTGCCTGATTCGATCTGCTCCAGATCGCTCGCCACTTCGCGTAGCGGCCACAATCCCCAGCGCAATACCAACCCCTGCCCCAACAGCAACAGCACGGATGCACCCCCCAGCCAGAAAAAGAGTGTGCGCCGAAAAGCGGCCACCTGACTGGCGACAGCCGCGGCATCCTCAGCCACTGAAAAGAGATAAGCCAACTCGGTATCACTATTATCAGCCCAAAGAATGCGGTAGCTCAGTTGATAGAAGTGATCACTCCCCTGCTCAGTGATCTGGAATTGAGGTACGCCGGTTTGAGTAACCTCGGGGAATACAAACGTACGCCCCAGTAGTGAGGCTGAACGCCATTGATAGTCGATGGTTTGATTCACCACTTGGGCATAGAGACCGGAATCCGGTCGGTCATAGCGGGGATCGGGCAGTATCTCCGGCAGTTGAATACGTCCCTGCTGATCCTCCATAACCGCTGCCAATAACCCATACACCTGGCTCATCAGGCGCTCCTGGGTCGCCTGCTCCAGGCTATCGCGAAAGGCTTGATCCAGCGCCGCAGCCCCTAAACCAAGAAAAGCGGCCAACACCAAGGTTGCCGCCAGTAGGAGTCGCCCGTGAATCGACCCGATCAATGCCTATCCACCCCCAGGGTAAAACAGTAGCCTTGACCACGCCGGGTCTCAATCGGCTTCAGCTCACCATCGGGATCGAGCTTTTTACGCAAGCGCCGGACAAAGACCTCCAATACATTACTGTCACGATCAAAATCCTGATCATAGATATGCTCTGTCAGCTCCAGCTTCGAAATCACCTTGCCGGGGTTGAGCATCAGGTACTCCAGCACCTTATATTCGTAGGCGGTCAACTCTACCGGCTTACCTGCAAGCGTCACCGACTGCTGAGCGGTATCCAATACCAGCTTCCCAGCCTCAATGCGCGGTGACGAGAACCCGGCCGAGCGTCTCAACAGTGCATTCAGACGCGCCAACAACTCCTCACTGTGAAAAGGTTTGACCAGGTAGTCATCAGCGCCGGCTTCCAGCCCCTCCACCTTGTCCTGCCAGTTGCCGCGGGCGGTAAGAATCAGC
>JAKSCN010000402.1 GCA_022360595.1 Chromatiales bacterium | reverse complement strand
CGTGATGACCAGGGTAAGGTAGAATTTCTGCGCGCCAAAGTGATCAATGAGATGATCAGCCAGGCGATGAGCTGCTTTCTCGACAATGAACAGGCGATACTCTCCGGTGAGTTCGACCAACCACTGTTGTCCCAAATCCCCAAACGGGCGGAGATGGATCGGCTGATCGAAGTGGCCACCCAACGTATCTATAACGCGCCCGAAGTGGTAGAGATCCAGGCCGCCGGTTTCCAAGTGATTGGCGAACTGCTGGAGCGCTTTAGTGAAGTGCTGGATGATGTCGCTAATCAGGGCGCCAAGGCAACAGCCCGCAGCCGCATGATGGTGCGCCTGATTCCCGAACAGTTTATCGGTATCGACAGCGTGCCGTCACAAGACCTTTACACCCGGCTGTTACTCTTGACCGACTTCGTGTCGGGCATGACCGACTCCTACGCAGTCTCGCTCTATAAGAAAATAACAGGTATCTCACTGCCGGGACGGTAGTGACAACAGGATTCAGCATTGTGAAAGAACAAGCAAAACTAGCGTTAGAGATCATCGAAGATGTCGGTCTATTGGTAATCGCTATTGCCACCATCATTGCCGCCGGCGCCGAAGTGATGGTGATGGTCGAAGCCCAAAAAGTTACCCTGGCCGATCTGCTGCTGATGTTTATCTACCTGGAAGTATTGGCGATGGTAGGCGTCTATCTGGACTCCGGTAAATTACCCATTCGCATGCCCCTCTATATCGCCATCGTGGCCCTGGCCCGCTACATGATCCTGGACATGAAAGGGATGGATACCTGGCGCATGGTGGGCGTAACCGGCGCGGCACTGATATTGGGAATCACCGTATTGATTATTCGCTATGGGCATACCACCTTCCCTTATCGTAAGGATGATTAAACGATGATCTCATCAGCGGAAAAGGACATTGCGCAATAAAGGCAAAACTTTCTGCCTTGCTGGACAAAAAATGGCCATTGGCGGCGATGATCAAATGAGTGTTAACAGGCCCTGGCATATACGAGTTTTATGTGCACCATGAATCAAGCATCTTTCATAAATGTAGATTTGGAACTTTCTTCAGAGAAAGGTCTTTCTATAATCGCAGAGGAACTAAAGGATAAGATATTTCTGCTTCAAGATGAATTTGATGGGCTGAGCTATAAGTTGGCTTTTGAATGTTCTCTTACTGAACAAGAACCAGAGCCGGTAATTGAAACGCTTATCGGTTTACTGGATTCATTGTCAACTCAGTCGAAAGCATTAGTAAAGAGTTGTTCAAGTAAGATAATGGATATTGGTTATGATAGTGGTGAAGAAGGTGTGTTGGTTAACAACATTCCATGCGCACTACTTCAAAGGATTACCGAATATGAAATTGACTTGAATATAACCGTTTACCCGGTAGATAAAGATGGCAAGTAAAGTCGGTTAACAATGGGATGTTATTCGGTCTTCGGGGCCAGAATGACATATGCTGCCCTTCAGTCTGGCTGGGTTTTGATGCTAGCTGATCTATCCATCAATGAAAAAACGTCGAATCATCTTACTCCTCACAGTCACCATTTTAGTGGCTATTAGCACAGGGCTGTACTATGCATTTGAGCTGATATCGACTGGCGTAGCCTATAAAGCAAAAACCTTATGCTCTGGTGTCTTCGTGTCTAGGCGCAGCCCTGAGTCTGTTTTGAATAGCGACTTGGCTGTTAATAGTCATCCTGTCTTGCGCCATATCGATGTGAAAGCTGACCGTATAACGCAGACGTCAATGGCCAGTTTTCTGGGGTTGATCGATCGGTCGGCTACCTTTCAACCAGGCTTTGGATGCACGTTGGCCTTTGCTGGTTACGAACATAGACTGCCGGCTCCCAGTAATACCGATACTACTGCACATGATACAGAGCCTGGTGCGTGGCTTGAAAACCCTGAGGCAGTTAAAGCAGCCGTGAATGTGGATCATGGCCGCCTGGATGCCGCTCTGGACTGGGCCTTTTCCGAGCCAGATGCTGAACGTCCGCGCCACACGCGAGCCGTCGTTGTTGTTCATAAAGGGCACATAATTGCTGAACGGTACGCACCTAGCTTTGATAAGAGCACGCCCCTCCTCGGTTGGTCGATGACAAAGAGCGTTATGAATGCTCTTGTGGGTATCTTGGTGGAGCAGGGCAGGCTGTCGCTTACAGACCCGGTGCACATACCCGAGTGGAAAGAGTCAGGAGATGGCAGAAACACCATTACGCTGAATCACCTGTTACAGATGAGCAGCGGATTGGATTTCAACGAAGATGACAGCGATCCCTTGGCGGATGTCGTGCATATGTTATTTCGTGAACCTGATATGGCCACCTATGCGGCGAGTAAAAAGCTTGTGGCCAATCCCGGGAGCAGATGGCGCTACTCCAGTGGGACAACCAATATTGTCAGCGCCATTGTCCGAAGGGCGATTGGGGACTCGGACTACTTCTTATTTCCTCGCCGGGCTCTTTTCGAACCTCTGGGAATGGATAGCGCCGTGATCGAACCGGATAGTGGCGGTACTTTCGTGGGATCATCTTATATGTATGCCACTGCCAGGGATTGGGCGAAGTTCGGTCAACTCTATCTTCAGGACGGAATCTGGCAAGGGCAGCGCATGTTACCGGAGGGATGGGTTCGTTATTCGACTACGCCGGCGCCACAAGCGGTAAATCATGAGTATGGGGCTCACTTCTGGCTGAAACTGCCCGATGAATATGTGAGTGCCGACTATGCGGGGCGGCTGCCGGAAGATGCTTTTCATGCGATTGGTCATGAAGCACAGTTTGTCTCTGTGATACCGTCGCACGAGTTGGTCGTTGTGCGGCTTGGTCTGAGTCGATATGTGTCGACATGGCAGCACGACAAGTTCCTCAGTAAAGTGCTTGAAGCGGTTAAGGATGGTGTATCTTCCACAATGAATTGAGACGTTAAGTAAACATGAAAAGTGGCATTGCAAGATAGACTCAGAGAGAAATGGCCGTGGAGTGGTGAGTTCTTGCGGCTTTTCCTTCTCCTGCCCGGTGTGGTGGGGCTTACGGCTGCCGCCGCAACTTACCCGTTTGCTGGTGCGCATGCCCTCTGGTTCCTGAGTGCGATATTGGTTGGCGGGGTGTTGTATCTAACCTACGGCGCTGTCGGCCGACGAGTGGAGGCGCTCAAGTGCGAATTGCGGAGCGAGGTTGAAGTGGCGGAAGGACTGCTGGTGATTGGCAAAGTGCACTCGCCGGGCATTTGCCGTTCCTGAATCGATAGGCACCCTATGGTCTGCGATATTGAGGGCCCGGAGGGCTCAATAGGCATGGGGCAATTCACCCTCATCCCTTGGGGGAGGGCTTATAGGGCAGCAGTCTAAAAGCAGGCGTTACAAAACGGGCCGGGTGGATTTGGAGGTCTTCCCCTTGCTGGCGGTCGTCGCAGTAGACAGCTCAACCCCCCAGATCTCCGCCAGTATCTCCAGCACTGAGTAGATCAGTGTCTCGTTCCCCCGTCCTTTTTTGTAGGCAAGGTGGAGGGTAATCGGCGGCAGCTCCATGTCGAGGGGAAAAGCATAACCTTCACGTTCTGCCTGCAACACCTCATCTTCCCGCATGATTGCCAGCCCGGCGCCTGCTTTGACCAGTGAACGCAGTGCCTCCTCATTGTCGGATACGATCGCCTTGGGCGGCTGACAGCACTGGTGATCTTCCAGCACCGCTTTAGAGATTGCGTAGTAAGAGCAGTCGGTCGAGGTGTAAATCCACGGCATATGGACAATGTCATCCAGCGTGGCGTTGGTAAGCCGCTCTCGCCACGCCGTGGGTGCCGCGATGCGCAGGCGGGTATCATGAAGCGCCACCATCTCAATCTGCTGATCATTCTGGGTCCCGAACACAAAGCCCGCATCCAGTTTGCCGGTGCGAATGTCCCGCAGGTTCAGATGGCTCATCCCGGTGAGCAGATGCACCTCCAGTTTGGGGTAGCGTTCAGCCAACAGCGCGTGTAATTGGGTCAGTTGCAGAAAGTCCGCATCTGTATTAAGACCGATACGTACTGTCCCAACCAATTCGTCCTGAAGCGTTTTGGCGTGTTGGAGCACTTCGCCGGCCGCCGCCAGTGTCTGTCGGGCGCGGGGCAGTACCTGCTCGCCTTCTGGGGTTAACTGCATACCGCGCGGCGTGCGGTGAAATAGAGCAATGCCCAGCTCCTCCTCCAGCGCTTTGATCTGTGCACTAATGGCGGGTTGGCTGGTATGAAGCCGTTCCGAGGCTCGCGTCAGGTGTCCCTCCTCGGCGACGGCGACAAAGGTGCGCAGGTGGTGAAGTTCCATGACAATATCCTGAATCGAAGATTTCTTAAGTACATATCATATGGAGCGATTTCGCTATCACAGCTCCTTAATACTGGAACCGGCTCGACACTGAGACGCTAATCGATAATTGCGATAAATGCCATCCAAAGTATACGGATTGAACGCTGAATCGCTTTAATGCTCTGAGAAAATAGCAAAAATATAACAGCCGCTCATCAGCTCTGGCAGTATGGAAAATCAGGGCTAACCAGTATCGAGAGAGTATAGAAAGAATGAGTGCTGTTTTCCAAGAGCCCCTGGCATTGGAAAACAGCATCTTCGCCAGTTTTTAAAATCTTGATACTTCTATCTCACTTGCTGGAAAAATCCGAGAAGGGGATAAAAAGAGGAGGGTTAAGGGAAATACAAAATATTGTCTGGCTATTCAACCTATTACCCATACTCTCGGCACTTACTTCGGTTCAAAACTGTCCTCGTTCCTATAATTTAATTGCAGGTGACAGCGGTGAAAGGACCGGAATATTAGAGAGGAGGCAGATAGCATGAATGCTCTAGAGACTGCCAAGAAAATGTTTGATGCCTGGAATAGTCGAGACTGGGATACCATCCGTAGCTCGCTACACGTTGAGTGTCTCTACACGGGGCCCGACGGCCAGCAGGCACGGGGTATCGAAGATTGTTTAAAAGTTGGATGGATAAGCTTCGCGACGGGGTTCCCTGATGGACGCGTGGAGCTAAAGGCTTCCTACAATGGCGGCGATGTAATTGTTACGGAATTCACCTTCAAAGCGACCCACACAGGTATATGGGAAGGGATCGCCCCGACCGGTAAAAAGGTCGAGGTGGATCTTTGCAATGTCATGGTGTTCAGAGACGGCAAAGTTTTCAGGGAGCGGGATTATCTGGACACACTGGGTCTCTTTGGGCAATTGGGCATCGTGCAGATGCCTAAGTTGTAGCGGTAATTTGTGTGAAAAGGCCCTAAGATGAGCGCTAGATATTTAGAAACAACAATAAGGACTACTTAATGACTGCATATATAGTTGCAAGGGTTGAAGTAGACGACCCTGCCTTACTCAAAGAGTACATGGCGAGTACGCCACCCATTATTAAAAAATACGGTGGTAAATTTATAGCCAGGGGTATACCCGCTGTTACCTTCGAAGGTCCGGAAGAGTCTCGTCGTGTTGTCATTATAGAATTCCCCAGTCTGGCCGATGCCGAGGCGTATTACCATTCAGCAGAGTATTCAGAGGCACGTAAACTTCGAGAGGGTATTGCCATCGCTGAATTTATCGGTATAGAGGGCGTTGGG
>JAKSCN010000215.1 GCA_022360595.1 Chromatiales bacterium | reverse complement strand
GGCGTGGCAGAAGGCTCGCAGTTGTTTCAGCCGGTTCTGTTTGTAGTAGACGGGGGTGGGCGATGCCATGTTGATCCTCAAATCTTTCAGTATTGCTTCAGCTAATAGTAAGCATTGAAATAATTGCCGTGTCAAATAACCTCAATTTTTCTACACTTTGCTGCAACTGCGAAAAAGGATGTCCCAGTTTCTTAGTCAGCTTCTTGGGTGCTTTTCCAACTAACTGTATTTACAGAGAAAATCACTCAGGAATTGATTCTGGGGCGATTTTTTTTGCGCGCTTGAAGGTTATCAATGACAGATCAATAACGGTATGACTAGTATGGTCTATATCTGTTGGTAGCTGAGTGATATTTATACAGTAACGGGGGTTGGAAATGACAGAAGTAACCAGCATAGCCATCTCAATCGGTTTTATGGCCGGGCTGGGGCTGCTACTGGCAACGATTCTGGTAATAGCCAATAAGCGCCTGTTTGTGTATGAAGACCCCCGTATCGATCAGGTTGAAGAGCTGCTGCCCAGCGCCAATTGTGGTGCCTGCGGTTCACCTGGTTGCCGCCCCTTTGCCGAGGGGCTGATCAAAGGCAGTTATGAACCCTCCCAGTGTACCGTTAATTCCAAAGAGATGAACGGTATTATCGCCGATTTTCTTGGTGTTGACCTGGGGAATCAGGTAAAGCGCGTGGCGCGTCTGGCCTGTGCCGGCGGTAGCCATGTCGCCTATATCCGCGCCAGCTATGAGGGGATGAGCAGTTGTCGTGCGGCCGCGCTGGTCTCTGGCGGTGGCAAGGGGTGCGCCTGGGGTTGTCTGGGTTTGGGCGACTGTGCTGAGGTCTGCGACTTCGATGTCATCAGTATGAATAAGCACAGCCTGCCGGTCGTCGATGAAGAGCGCTGCACCGCGTGCGGCGATTGCGTTGATGTCTGCCCGAAAGATCTCTTCTCAATCCACGGTGTCGATCAACAACTGTTTGTGGCCTGTAAAAACCTGGAGAAAGGTGATGAGGCGGAAGCAGAGTGTGATGTGATCTGCACGGCTTGCGAACGCTGCGCCGTTGATTCACCGGAAGGGCTGATTGAGATTAAAAATAATCTGGCGGTGGTCGATTACAGCAAGAACACATTGGCGTCGAAAGTGGCAATTGAGCGTTGTCCGACCGGGGCTATTGTCTGGTTTGACAAAAAAGGTGGTAGCTATCAAGTCGGTAAGGACGCCAAAAAGATTATCAGAAAAGAGGCGCTGCCCATCGGCTAGTGATTAAGTCAGTGGGCCAGGCGCCGATTCCCGCCTGCCTGCTGGAACCCAAGTGACAAATTGATGAGACCCAGAGTCGAGGTTGTGAGGACTCTGGGGCCTAACAACATTAAGAGGAAGGTTTCCATGTTCGGAAAGAAAGAGCAAAAGCAGGTCAAATATCCTGGTATACGCATGGCGATGGACGGCAACTCCGCCGTAATTATGTGCGAACGCGAGGCTTCTGATGCTGCGGGCGCTTACCCCATTACGCCATCCACTCAGATGGGTGAATTCTGGGCGGAAGAGGCAGCCAAGGGACATCTGAACATCTCCGAGAAGGAGTTGATCTTTGTTGAGCCTGAGTCCGAGCATGCGGCGGCGGCAGTTACCGCGGGCATGTCTATGTCCGGTTTGCGAGCCACCAACTTCTCATCCGCACAGGGTATCGCGTTCATGCACGAGTCCCTGTATGGCGCGGTGGGCAAGCGTCTGCCTTATGTTCTGAATATCGGTTGTCGTGCCATCACCAAGGCGTCTCTGAACGTTCACTGTGCTCACGACGACTACCACTGTATTGATGACACCGGTTTTTTTCAGGTTTTGGCAAACGACGCCCAAGGTGCTGCGGATCTCAACCTGATCGGTCGCAAGACCGCTGAACTGAGCCTGACCCCTGCAGCAGTGGCTCAGGATGGTTTCCTCACCACGCACGTGATCGAGCCCTTGCAGGTGCCTGAGCGTGATCTGATCGAAGAGTTCTGCGGCAAGCCCGATGACATTATCGACTGTCCGACCCCAGCTCAGCGCATGGTCTACGGTGACAAGCGTCGTCGCGTACCTGAGCTGTGGGATGTGGATGCCCCCAAGGTTTCCGGCTCCGTACAGAATCAGGACGCCTACATGCAAGCGGTTGCTGGCCAACGCCCCTACTTCTTTGGCCATATTGTCGATATTTTCGAAAAAATCCAGTGAAATCGACTG
>JAKSCN010000455.1 GCA_022360595.1 Chromatiales bacterium | reverse complement strand
GCGGTTGTGGATACAGTTGGACTAATGAAGATGCCGATGACACCACTGATGGTTATCAGTTGAACGGTGCTCCGAAAGTAGCTATTTGGACTGGTGGTTATGAGCGCGTAATGGGCGCGGCCGGTGCCGGTTTTGACGCTACTGACCTGGGTACCGACGGTTCAGTTATCAATGCTGGTGTTGAGGATGCTCCTGTACTGATGGCTGTTGGCCTCGGCCCATCATCCAATCTGTTCAATGCGAATGATCTCGGTGGTATGACTTCTGTACCTGTCTATCGCCATGTTTCTGAAACTGAGTACAACCGCTTCATTGCGCTGTTCAATATCGGTACTGTCAATGCTGGTGGTACTGGTATGACAGCCGGTGACCAGGTATCTCTGACGGCTATCGTCGATGGTGCTGGCGATACCAAAGAAGAGGAACTGGGTGAGTGGGACGGTACTCGTAACACTATCTAATTCTGGAAGAATGATCGGGTAACCGGTTAACGGTTACCCGGTCTGGGCCATAAGGATGTGGCGTCTCTTATACCTCCTATATGACAAAGATGGTCCTTCTTATTTTGGACGCCGGCCGATCACTGATTGAGAGGCCGGTGATTTTTCGTCTGCGGAGGTTGAGAGATTTAAATGGTTAATAGCTATATGGATGTACTGAAAGGATTGTCGAAGGAATGGGTGTGCTGATTGATAACTGACATCCTTCTCATCAATAGAAGGCGGATGATGGGTAAATGCATCAAATGCTGAAAAAGTTAAACAGATTGATGACTGACTTAAGGAGTAGCGGCTTGCAAGAGCGCTGTTCTTTTTTTGTGTCTGGCGCTTTTTGTGTGGCGGGCGGGAAACGTTTTCAAGGTGGATTCACCCTGCTTGAGATGCTGGTGATTATTACCTTGCTGGCAGCTATTGCGGCCATTGCGTCCGGTACGATGTATCGCGTGGCAGAGACAGCGAATGATCAGTTGGTGATTGCTGAAATGCAGGAGATTGCCAAGGCTATTCGGCAGTTTAAACAGGATACAGGGTACTACCCCAAGCAGGGGCCATTCGATCTGGAGGGTTCCGGATCTATTCCTCTCTCCAATCTTCCCAGTTATGCCGGCTCCTCGGATGCGGCTAAGAGGCGTTGGTTCTATTCGCCTGCCAACCACTATCAGATTACCGGTTCACAAAGTCCTCTCCTCGGCACCGACCACCTGTTGGAGTCCTGGATGCCTGAGTCGGGACGCGGTTGGCGCGGCCCTTACTTAACCGGTTTTGCCGAAGGCTATCTGGATATACGGGACGGCATAAATGGTGGTACTGGGGCTGGCGATCCTTTGGACGGCACCAATATAGAAAATGTTGATGGCATAGCCGACCCCTTTGAGCATCGGACTGAAAAGGTGTCGTCGGGCGACACGTTGTTGGACTGGAGCCGGGAAGTTGATGGGCGGGAGCGCGAGGTTTGGGGACGGCCCTATTTAGTGTTTGGTTTGGATGACAGCCCCTGGATCGTCAGCATGGGGCCGGATGGTGAGTTCAATACCGCTGACGATATCACACTGAGTATTAAGTAATGAAACACTGGTTAAGCGTTGTTGCTGTTTTAGTCGCTCTACTACTGCCGGGGCAACAGGTGAGTGCATCGAGTGATGCGTTTGAGCAGGTGGATCTCGATCTTTTTATTGAGGACGCGACCCGGAAGTCTAAAGCGGCCGGTAAAAAAGTGATCACCCTGGCTGCACCAGTGCGGTTCCATGCAAGTCTGAAACGCCACCCCGAAGTGCGCGAGATGAGTTATGTCTATACGGCACTGCAGTTGGGAGGGGTTGACCCTTTGCCGGTTGTAGAGCACCGGATGTTCATCGAATCAAAAGGCGGGCGCATTATGCCTGTCTATGTCGAAAAAGAGGCGGTTGGCTGGATAAATGATCGGCTTAAGGTGGATCAGCAGGCGCGTTTTCTCGGCTACCACCTGTTCAATTATGAAAAAGGCCCCGCCATTTTAGTCGTGGGCTTTGATCAAGCGGCAGATTAAATACCGGGATTGCTTAAGATGCTGCAGAGACGACAGGGTTACTTAACAGTAGAGCGTCAACAAGGACTGACCTTGTTGGAGCTTCTGCTGGTGGTCACGATTCTCTCGGCAATTGCTTACACCACGCTTGCGGTGGTGGACAACAACAATGAACAGGTCCGTTTTGAGGACACACGTAATCGTCTGGAGATGATTCGCAAAGCGATCATTGGCGATGCCTCGCGAACCATCAATGGGCAGCCTGAGATAAAAGGCTTTGTCGCTGATATGGGACGATTGCCGCAAAACCTGCAGGAGCTTCTCATTGAGCCGGATGACTGTGACCCTGGCACGGCAGGTGATCAGAGCTGTTCCTGGTCTTACGATAGTAATCGCGGTTTATGGTCCGGTTGGAATGGCCCCTATCTTCCTGCTACTGCCGATAGCAGTGGCAATACGAAATTCCGTGATGGCTGGGGCAATGATGATGGTACAACCAATTACGGTTGGCAACTCACTCTGACAGGTAATGCACTGAGTATTGAAAGCACCGGAAAGGATGGCGTCGATGCCGGAACAGGTTATGAAGGGGATCAAGGCATCACAATCAGCGAGTCGGACTATCGGCAAACAATCACTGACTCGAATACCACGACGCAAAATGATGATGATGGCAATGGCATTACTATCGACTTCGGTAGTGTGTATGCCGGTTATTGTAGTGACTCGGTCTATAGCATTAATTATGAAGACTGTATTGATCACGGGTCAGCTTGCCGTGTAAATAACTATGACTCTTCATCTTTTGATACCAAGTCTGAATGTGATGCGATAAGTGATGATCAAGGTGTATGGCATTCCCATTCACACGGTTGGTCATGCAGTCTTCCGGCTCACACCACTCAAATTAGCTGTGCCGCACATAGTGGTACATGGTCTTGGAGTCTTACCGAACCAGGGTATGTTTGTAACCTTCCTCTTAGAACAAATAAATCTGACTGCGTCAGCAGCAGCGGTGGTGTGACCGGCAGTTGGATAGCGCCAACATTTGCGTGCAAAACAGGCAGCGGCGCCAATCAAGCTGATTGTGAGGGTGTTGCGCCTATAGGCGTATGGACGCCGGTCAGGCCGGGTTATTTTGTGGAAGGTGGCGACGTTGATCTGTGTCTGCGTGTCGCCTATCGCCAGAATGGGGCGGTAACCGAACTGGTCTCAAGTGGTAGCGGTGGACATCACCAAATTTCCTGGGATGGCACATCCAAGAGAGCACGTTTCACCTTTGAGGATGCCACAGGCCCCGATTTCGATGAAGACAGCTTTCTACCTGTTGGGCTGGCGGCCTATCGCGTTTACGAGTACAGCTCGACATGTACGACCAATCCCTATCCAGACGGTGCGGGTTGGCAGCTATTTACGGTATATCCACGCACGACCATTCAAATGCTTGCCTGGTCGGTGAACTGACAAAGGCGTCAGAAAAAATTCGGTTGTTGAGGCAACAACACAGTTATCGCGTTATGCGGTATTGAACAATAACGTAGCAAGAGGTGCAGGTGAGCTGCACGGAACTATGGCAGAAAAAAGTAACTTCTTAGCACGATTGAGTAACATCAAAATGGGTGCGCCGGGTAGCCAGTTGGTGTTTGAAACCGACGGCTTTACTCTGTTTGGCGCACTGGCTCATGCTGGTGTGGCTTCATTGGAGTTGGAGGCAGTGGCCGCTTCCGGCGCCGTGGAGTTCTCAACAGCCGTTGGTGAAGTGCTTACGCAACTGAAAGCGCAGACCAAGAAAAAGTTACCTAAAAAGGCTGTTCTGGTTACCCCCTCCGCTATTATTACACTGCTTGAACTGCCTGTTGATCCCGCTAAACCACGTACTAAGGCCCAGATGAGCGAGCTGGTTCGTTGGGAGCTTGAGCCGCTGTTTGCCCAACAGAACGAGATCTGGTCGATTGGCGCGCTGCTGATGGGGCGGGGTTATCTCAGTGCCGAGCAGCGCCGAGCGATCGTTGCTGAAATGGAACTGCGTGCAGGCCCGGGTAGTGGTCGATCAACAGTGCGGTTTGGCGAAGTGGCATTAGACCTGGGTTATATCAATCGTGAACAGATCGATGAGTGTCTTGCTTTGCAAGAGAAACTGGTGCTGTTCGATGATGAAGTGATATCAGGCTGGGCGCCACAGCAGGTGCAAAGTGACGAAGAGCGCGAACAGTTCTATTGGCTTGCCGCAGGAGTGGGCGATGGGATGCGTAAGCAGTGGGTCAATGCGTTTCGCAAGCATGGCATCTTTCTGCGCTGGATCTACCCTCAGTTGGGCTCTGCTTTCGGCATGCTTGATTCAGCCGGTGACCGTGATCATATGCTGGTTGATATCCGCCAGGAGCAGTTCGCTGTGCTGCGGGGACGCCCGGGTAGTCTGGTCGCGCTGCGTATAGAGGCTTGCCGGGATGGACAGGCCAGCCCGGATGACTGCTCAGGGCTCTGTCATGAACAGATGCGGCCGGATATTGAAACAGTACATCTGGCGGTTGCCGATGCGTTATATGAGCAGGTGAGTCAGGGGTTATCGCGTCGCCTGGAGCGTGACGTCTCTCAAGTTCCTGTTCCGGAAAAACGTGCCGAACCCGCCAACGCCTTTCCGCAAAGTGTTCTCGCCTCGTTGGCCGGCGCTGCCGCACACACACTGGGGCATGTTCATACCCATGCACTGCCGCGCGTTGAGGCGCAACCGCCCAAGCCCCCGGTCTGGAAACGCAAAGAGTTGTGGCCCTATGCCGCTGCGGCAGTAGTGCTTATGGGTACTGTTGGGTTTGACCTGCATATCCGTTACAAGGTGTGGCAAAACGAGCAGCGATTGGCCCAGCTGGACGCTGAATATGAAGAGAAACTGCAGGTTAAAAAGCAGGCTGAAAGCACCGCTTCAGAGGTGAAGATTCTGGAGACAAAGTTAGCGGAGAAACAGAGTCAGGTTGAGCGGCTTCATCAAACCTTATATGTGTTGGATGAGGTAATTCTGCAACGCCAGGATTTAGTGCCGGGTATTTTACGCGCCATCAGTGAAGCGGTGGGTGATGAGATTCTGCTGGATATTGTTGAGGAGGCGGAGAATCAGGCCGGTTTTCATCTGGTGGGTTGGGCGCTGACAGATACCGGCGGCCAACTGTTCTTAAATCGTTTGAATAAAACGCTGTCGCGCTGGAACTACCGCGTCTCTGATACTCAGGTGCGCAGCGGCCGGGGCCGCCTGGCTGCACAGGGTTATAACCTGGAGGTCTGGCTCACGCCAGTCTCGTCCGTCGAAGGGGAAGATGGATGAGGAGTTGGTGGAGAGGATTATCGTCAGGCGATCACATACGCGTGATACTGATTTCGCTCGCCGTTTTAGTCGCGGGCTATGGGTTACTGATCTATCCGGCCACCCAAGAGGATCTGCTCTATTCAGAGAGTATGATCAAACGTCGGCTTGACCGTATTGAAAAGCGCACCAAGCTCAATGTGAAAAATGGCGGCAATCCACGCTCGCTGGCTCAGCAGATCAAGCGGGTGGATGAGACGTTGAATAAATTGTCTGCCGAAGTTGAAACAGTTGAAGCGGGCTTCGTACCGGTTGATGCGATTGCGGAGCAGCAGCGACTGTTATTGGAGGTCTCTACATTAGCGCGGCAGGCCGGTGTTGAACTGCTCAGTGTCGGGCGCAGTACACAGGTAAGGCGCGCTTTAGCGGATACACAAGATCAGAGCGCTGGCGGGGCTCCGGTTGACCGTCGTCTGCAACGTCCGCTGATGAAAATCTCTGCCCGTTCCAACTACTGGCAACTTCTCGACTTTCTCGATGGGCTGAAAGGGCTCACCTTTGATGTGGCCGTGATGCAGATATCCGCGCACAGTCAGCAGTTGGAAGATGATGGCGGTGAAGAAGACAAAGCGCTGCCGCCGGGTGCGTTGAACATCTCTTTGCTGTTGGCGATTTAGGGGAGATCAATGGAAGGTGTAACGCTGTTTAATCGACTATTGACGGAGTGCGTTTCACGAGGCGCATCCGATCTACATATCAGCAGTGGCGATCGCGCCGTATTTCGGGTGTCGGGCGGACTGCAACGCCAACAGGAGTCATCGATCTCTCAGGAGGAGGTTGAAGCGATCTGCACGGGGATCATGACCGAACATCAGTGCCATGAGTTTAGTCAGAAATTAACCGTTGATCTCGGCTACACGTCAACGGATGGTGAGCGTTTCCGGGTCAACTGCTATCGCGAAATGGGCCGGCCGGCTATCGCTGTGCGTCATCTCGATCAACAGATGCTCTCTTTGGAGCAACTGCGCCTTCCGCCACAGCTGCATAAACTGGCCTATTTAAAATCGGGACTGGTATTGGTGACCGGTGCGACCGGCAGCGGTAAGTCAACAACCTTGGCGGCGCTGCTGGATGAGATCAACCGTAATCGGCAGTGCCACATACTGACTGTTGAAGATCCTGTTGAGTTTGTACACGCCAACCAACAGAGTCTGGTTCATCATCGCGAACTCTACAGCGATGTACCCACCTTTGCCGATGCAGTACGCGCCGCGATGCGTGAGGACCCGGACGTCATCATGGTGGGGGAGATGCGCGACATCGAAACCATGCGCGCGGCGTTGACGGCTGCCGAGACCGGTCACTTGGTCTTCTCCACCTTGCATACCGGCGAAGCTGTTGGTGCGGTGGAGCGCTTGGTTGGGAGCTTCCCCGGTGAGGAGCAGGCTGTGGCGAGACACCGAATCGCGATGTCCCTGCGTGCGGTGATTGCTCAGCATCTGGTGCCAAGCCATAACGGTAAAGGCCGTGTACCCGCGGTTGAAGTGCTGATGATGAATCGCGCCATCTCCAATCTGATTGAGAATACCAAAACACGTCAGATCTACTCCGCCATGGAGAGTGGGGCAAACGAAGGTATGCAGACACTGGATCAGGCGTTGGCCGATTTGATCCGAAAAAATCTGATCAGCCGTGAATTGGCGCTGAGCGTCTGCCATGATGACGCAGCGCTGGATCGCCTGATACGACTGGCTGGCGCCGGAGATTGGTAATGGCGGTCAGCGAAGCAGCGTTAATCAATGCGGGTGTGCAGGCGGGGATGATCGATGCCGAGTCGATCAGCACCCTCAAGCTGCAGGCCCGGCGTGAACGTATTCGTCTGCTTGAAGCGGTGACCCGCGCCGGGCGTTTTCCCGAAGCCGCGCTCTATCAGGCGTTGGCGGACCTGCGTGGCATACCTTTTCTTCAGATGCGCGACCTGAAACCTGATGGCCGCGTTATTGAACGCCTGCCCCGTACGCTGGTGCAGCGCCGCTCGATATTTCCGGTACAGGGCAATGGGGGGGAGTATCTGCTGGCGCTCTCCGATCCCGATGATCAGATCAGTCTGGACAGCGCCAGCCGCGCCGTGGGTGAGAAGTTCCATCCGGCGCTGGCCGATCCGAGTGCACTCGAAGCGGTGGTGCGTAAGCATGGCCGCCAAGAGGGGCCGGCTGCACAGTCTGATACCGGTGGTGAGAGCGACTCGATCCAGCTTTTCGATGAGATCATGAAAGAGGCCTATCTGCGTCGCGCCTCTGATATTCACTTCGAACCCTTTGATGGTGAGATGCGTATTCGTCTGAGGGTCGATGG
>JAKSCN010000259.1 GCA_022360595.1 Chromatiales bacterium | reverse complement strand
TCTCATCGCCGCTCTCGGCCAATTGCAGAGAGGTATGGTGATAGTCGCGCACCAAATCCCCCAGCTCTCCCAATCCACCGGCAACGATATCAAAAACACTACCACTCAGCTCGGTGGGCACCTCCTGGGTAAGGCGGGTAATACGCGCGCCATTCTGGATCGAGAGCTCCCCATCATCAGCCACCACCTCACCGGCGATCAGCTTCATCAAAGTCGATTTACCGGCTCCGTTACGGCCCAGCAAGCAGATGCGTTCGCCCTTTTCGATAGCCAAATCAACACCATCCAGCAGGAGTGGCCCACCAAAACCGAGCTGAATGTTGCGCAAAGTGACGATTGCCATAACTTCCTATTCCTCACAAATGACCGATATCACGCAGGCGATTGTACACTCAGCCATAGAATATTCCGCATAAAGCTGGCGATAATGCCCCCGAATATGTGAAGATTACAGGAATGGCCTGCGCGAGGCCGGTTGACTACGTGATTAGTTTTGGAGATTTCTATGAAGACGAAGATTCTGCTTAAAGAATCAGAAATGCCGACCCATTGGTACAACGTGGTTGCGGATATGCCCAATCCACCGACGCCTCCACTTGACCCCGAAGGTAACCCTGTCGGCCCTGATGCCTTGGCGGCAATCTTCCCCGAAGAGATCATCAAGCAAGAAGTTAGCGCCGAGCGCTGGATTCCGATTCCGGAAGAGGTACGCGAAGCACTCTGTTTGTGGCGTCCCTCACCCTTATATCGCGCTCATCGCTTGGAAAAGGCCCTGGGCACCCCGGCTAAGATCTACTACAAGAACGAAGCGGTCAGCCCGGCCGGTTCTCACAAACCGAATACCGCGATTCCCCAAGCTTACTACAACAAGCAGGAAGGCATCAGCAAACTAACCACCGAGACCGGCGCCGGCCAATGGGGCTGTTCACTATCCCTGGCAGGTCAGATGTTCGGTCTGGATGTTGAAGTATTCATGGTTAAGGTGAGCTATGGCCAGAAGCCCTACCGCCGCACCATGATGCGTACCTGGGGCGCCAATGTACACGCTAGTCCCACTACCCTGACCGAATCGGGCCGCAAGATTCTGGCTGAAAACCCTGAGAGCAACGGCTCTCTTGGCATTGCCATCTCTGAGGCAGTCGAAATTGCTGCCCAGCGTGAAGATACCAACTACGCTCTGGGTTCTGTACTGAATCACGTGCTCCTGCACCAGACCATTATCGGTGAAGAGGCCAAGAAGCAGCTTGAACTGGTTGGCGACTATCCCGACATGATCTTCGCCCCCTGCGGCGGCGGCTCCAACTTTGGTGGCGTGGCTTTCCCCTTCTTCGCGGACAAGGCAGCCGGCAAGGATGTCAAACTGGTCGCGGTCGAGCCGACCTCCTGCCCAACCCTGACCAAAGGTATCTACGCCTATGACTATGGCGATGCCATCGGCCTGACTCCGCTGATGAAGATGTATACCCTGGGACACGATTTCATGCCACCCGGTATCCACGCCGGTGGTCTGCGCTACCACGGTGACTCAGCCTTGATCAGCCAGCTCTACAACGAAGGCCTGGTCGATGCAGTGGCTGTGCCTCAGCTTGAAACCTTCCAGGCAGGTGTGATGTTTGCCCAGAGTGAAGGTATCGTTCCGGCACCTGAGTCCACCCACGCAATCGCTGCTACAATTCGTGAAGCGAAGCGTTGCGCGGAAACGGGCGAGCCGAAGACATTGCTGTTCAACCTCTCTGGTCACGGTCACTTCGACATGACCTCCTACGACCGCTACTTCGCGGGCGAACTGGAGGATTACGAGTACCCGCAAGAGGCGATCGAGCAGGCGCTGGCGCACCTACCGAAGTTCGACTAACTTAGAGATCAAGTACCGGGATAGCGAAACTGTCCCGGTACAAATTGGTGACTATATCCATGAAACTGATCAGTGATAAAGAGGCCTGGGATGGCGAGGCCGACTGCCTGAGCTGCACACTGCGTAATTCAGTACTATTTGCCGGTCTCAATGAGGACGATTTTGATCAGATTCACCAGCCCATAGACCTCTATAACCTGCCACCGGGCTCAACCCTCTACCGTGCGGGTGATCCGGCAGACCGGCTCTATACCGTCCGCAACGGTATTCTCAAGCTGGTGCAGTACCTGCCCGACGGCACCCAGCGCATTGTACGCCTGGCCCGCACCACCGATGTGATTGGTCTGGAGGCGCTGCTCGACCAACCCTATCAACACGATGCGGTAGTGCTCCATCCTACTGAGGCCTGCAGTCTGCCGGTTAGCGTTGTAAAAGCACTCTCCCAATCCAACCCCAAGCTCCACCAAGAGCTGCTGACCCGTTGGCAGAAAGCATTGACCGAAGCGGATGCCTGGCTCACCGAACTCTCCACCGGTTCGGCCAAACAGCGTGTGGCGCGCCTATTGCTGCGCTTAGTCCGTAACGAACAGACCAGTGAGTGCGAACTCTTCTCCCGGGAAGATATGGGAGCCATGCTCGGTATTACCACCGAAACGGCCAGCCGCACCATTGCCGAGTTCAAGCGTAACAGCCTGCTGATTGAGACACGCCCTAATCTCTTTCTGTTGGACATTCGTAATCTCGAACATCTGGCCGAGGACTAGGGCCTGTCAGCACTAGTGCGCATCCGCCAAATCTAATTGCCACTATTGAGCCTAAAACCCAGTAATCTACTGAAGCATTGCGTTTTTTCAATGCATAAAAACTGACTTCCCTCTATGGTGCCGATGATGCGTGTTGGAGATATCACGCAGTTTGTCTTCTTCATTTTCCGGAAAGGTAGTCAGGAGCCCTAGATGAAGCAATCCCTACAGCAACATGAATATGCTGTATTCGCACTTGAAGTAAGGAAAACGGAAACCTCCTTCTCAAATGCACAAGAGATCATTGAGTATCTAAAGCAGCAAATCGATAACCACGATACCGCTCAGTTCATTGCCACTTTTGATCACTACAACCACACTAAAAATCTGCCCGAGGGGCAGATTGCCGATGAGATCAACAATGCCCTGAATATTATCTTCTGCTTTGGCATTACTCTGCCCGACCCCAATGTTATGGCGGTACGCCCTCGCTCGATCGGTGTTGCTGAAATGGAGGATGAATTTCTGATAACCTTCATGGAGGCCCCCATGCCCGTCGCGAATATAACGATGGAGAGCTGGGTTAAAGCGATCATCAACACATAGGAGTCGGGAGCTGCCCCAACAGGTAATCACCGTATGAAGATAGGTATCACCAGCCAGAACTTTAGGACCATCACCGGACATGCAGGTAAGGCGCGCCGCTTTATTATTTTCGAATCCAATGAAAACGGCACGGCAGCTGAGTGCGAGCGCTGGAATCTGGCCAGAGAGATGTCGATGCATGAATACCGCGGTGAGGGCAGTGACCACCCGATAGCACAGCTCGATGTGCTGATTACCGCCGGTTGTGGGCAGGGTTTCAAAAACCGGTTGGCAGGTCTTGGCGTTAAGGTGATTCCAACAAGCAGCTCTGATCCACAAGCAGCGGCCCAGGCGCTGCTGGCGGGAGAGACATTACCTCCGCCTGCGCCATCCAAAGGGCATGATCATCACCCTCATAAACACTCACTGACAGCAAGTATTACCCCCTCGCTTTCGATTAAGAGCGAGTAATCAGTACCGCACCAGTGCCCATCATCACACCACCGGCCATGGCATGTAATCTCTTAGCTGCATGCCCTTCGGTCAGTGCTCTGCTTGCTCTGGCCGCCAAATAGGCGTAGCTAAGTAGTACGGCGGCCAGAACCGCAGAGACCACACTAGCGGCGATCACCACATCACTCAGTGTCAGTGCCGTAATATCCATAAACGTTGGGAGAAACCCCAGATAGAAGAGGATCACTTTTGGGTTGCCCAACGTTATCGCCAAGCCGCTAAAAAAATTGACATGCCAGGATGTTTCATTGACACCCTGTATCGGCAAAGGCTTATCGGCATTACGCCAAACTTGCCATCCCAGCCAGATCAGATAGAGCCCACCAATATACTTGACTATGGTAAACAGCCCGCCTAACCACTCAGCAACAACAGCCAGACCATAGATAGCAAGCAACAGAAAAAGGATATCGCCCAGCACAATCCCTCCCACCACCACAGCGGCATGTGAGAATCCCGAAACCAGCGCCCGCGCAATAGTGGCGAAGACTCCCGGACCAGGTGTAACGGCCAACAGCAACATAGCACCGGCCAAAGCAAGGGTTGTCATCACTGTCATGCTCTTCATCCCTATCAATTTGTGACAAACCGTATAAATCAGCACCAACCAAACACACTGCACTTTCTGAATGAAGCGACAACGTTTACCATTGCCGCATGATAACAAACAGCGTAAATCGACTGCTGGTAGTACTTCTGCTCCTGGTACTCACTGGCTGCGCCAGCACTGCCCGCTTTCCGGACAACCCCGCACTGGCAAACGTCAACAGCATGCCAGTGGAGCGCAAAGCCAACCGCCAGGACAACGATATTCTGCTGGCGATGACTTTCTCCGGTGGCGGCAGCCGGGCATCCGCACTTGCCTACGGTGTGCTGGAGGAGCTGAAGCATACTCCCGTGTCCACCAACGAGAGTCACCGCCTCACTGATGAAATCGATCTCATCTCATCCGTTTCGGGTGGCAGCATCACCGCCGCCTACTATGGCCTCTATGGCGACAAACTGTTCACCGATTTCAGGCGTGATTTTTTGGAACAGGATATCGAGTCTGAACTGACCTCAAAGACATTCAGCCCGGTAACGCTCTCACGTCTCACCTCCCCCACCTTTGGTACGGGCGATGTGCTCGACGAGTTCTTCAGCAGCAAGCTATTCGCCGGCGCCTCTATCGACAAGCTGCTGGATGGAGATGGCCCACAAGTACAGATCAATGCCACCGATCTTTTCAAAGGAGGCAGCTTCGGTTTTACCCAAGAGCAGTTTGCTTTGATCTGCTCCGACCCTGCTCAGTTCCCTATATCAAGGGCGGTTGCCGCCTCCTGTGCCGTACCGATCATCTTCTCCCCCGTCACTATGAGCAACCGCGCCGGCAGTTGCGGGCATGTCCCCCCGGCCTGGTTCTACACTGCTTTATTAGAGGATGGGAGCAATCCACGCAGACATCAGCGCGCCCGTCTTCTCAGCGCCTATCTTGATCAGGAAAACCACCCCTACATCCATCTACTGGATGGCGGACTGACAGATAATCTTGGGTTACGGGCCCTGATCGATAAGCTGATTGAAGAAGACGGTATGTGGAATACCCTAAAGCGGTTTGAACAGCATAACGTGAAACATATCGCTATCATTGTGGTCAACGCTGCCTCTGTCACACCGTCCCAGTGGGAGCTGCAGAATACCAACCCACCCGATAGCGCAGTCATCGATGCGGCAACCACCATTCCGTTGGTCAACTATAACTTTGAAACACTGGAATATTTTCGCCAAAACCTGCCCGACTGGCAGCGGGAGATTGTCGAGGGTCAGTGCCAAGACCAAGCGCCGTGTTCGGATCAGCCGATCTATCTGATTGAGGTCAATCTGCAAGACATCGCCGACGAGGCGCTACGCAAAGAGTTGACTCAAGTACCAACAGGTTTCACGCTCCCCGAAGGGAGCGCAAAAAAGCTGATCACCGCGGGCCGCACCCTGTTGCGGCAGCACCCGGAATTTATACGCCTGATCGAGAACCTGGCAGAGCGTTAGAGTGACAGCTCCAAATCATCCT
>JAKSCN010000665.1 GCA_022360595.1 Chromatiales bacterium | reverse complement strand
GAAAGAGGGCAAGCCTTTCCCAGCCGACGTGGCGGACGGCACCATCGACCAGAAAGGCTGTGAGTTCAAACCCTTCCTGCAGGTGATGCGCAACAAGAACAAGCTGGCGGCGATCAACTCCGACTCGGTGCTGCATAACATCCACACATACGAGCTGCTCCGCGGTGATGCCAAGGGTCCGAAAAAGACCCTGACCAACATCAGTCAACCTGAGCCGGGCACGGTCACCAACACCATCAAGATGAAAAGGGGCCCGGCCATCAAAGTGGAGTGTGACGCCCACGACTTCATGCACGGTTTCGTCTTTGTCGCCAAAAACCCCTACTTCACCAAAGTAGCGGCCGACGGCACCTTCACCCTGACCGATGTACCGCCCGGCAAATACACCATCAAAGCGTGGCACGGCATGTTGAAGAACCAGAAAGCGAAAGTGACTGTGGATGCAGGCGGCTCAGCCACAGTTGATTTCACCTTCAAATAAATCATGACCATAGAAACAACAGAACAGCCTGCACGCCGCCTGACGCCGCTGGACTACATGGCGATCGTAGCGGGCGTTATTAACTTCCTGGTGATCGGCTCCATTGTCGGTTTCTGGTGGGTAAATAACTGACTCGGGTGGGGGTGGGCAACAGCCCCCACCTGTTTAGACATAACAGAATTCTCGTGGGAGCAGTAACACCGCACACCTGAGCTAGCCCCTAGCCCTGTGAGCCCATCCGCTCCTACACCCATTATTAGAATTGATCGAGAGAGGCTCTATCAAGCATGAGTGTGCAGGCACAGACAACCCAAGAGACGCCTGAATTGCTGCCGTCCTACGCATCCCTCCTGTTGGCGGTGGACTCCTCGGATCACGCCAATCGCGGCATTTTGGAAGCGGTAGAGCTGGCCAAGCTGTTCGGTAGCCGCCTCACCGCCACCCATGTCTACGCAGCCAAACTGCACGATATCCGCTTTCGCCAGATGGAGGGCGGTCTGCCCGAGCAGTTTCGGGAAGAGCAGGAGCTGGAACGCCAACGCGACGTTCACGACGATCTGATCACCCGCGGTCTCTCGATTATCACCGACTCCTATCTCGACCAGGTCGAGAGGGCTGCCCATCCACACAAGATTGGAGTGACACGCCGCTCTCTTGAGGGCAAGAACTATCGCGAATTGGTGAAAGAGGCGGGTAGCGGCAACTACGACCTGTTGGTGATGGGCGCCCTGGGTCTGGGCGCGGTAAAGGGCAGCCGCCTGGGTACCGTCTGCCAGCGTGTCAGCCGCCGCAGCCCCATCGACACCCTGATTATCAAAGACCCCAACCAAAGCCTGAAAATCGGCCCGATCGTGGTCGGCGTCGACGGCTCAGCCAAGGCCTATGGCGGTCTGCTCACTGCACTCTCACTGGCCAAAGCCTGGGGCTGCGAAGTGAAGGTGGTCTCCGCCTTCGACCCCTACTACCACTATGTCGCCTTTAACCGCATCGCCGGAGTGCTCTCGGAAGAGGCGGGGCAGGTGTTCAAATTCAAGGAGCAGGAGCAGCTTCACGAAGAGATTATCGACTCGGGGCTGGCCAAGATCTATCAGGGCCATCTTACTGTAGCCCAATCCATCGCCCAGGACCAAGGCATGGAGGTGGAGACCATCCTGCTCGACGGTAAACCCCACGAGGTGATCAACCGCTACCTTCACGAAGTAAAACCGTCACTACTGATCCTCGGCACCACCGGCATCCATGCCGACAGCGAGCTGGATATCGGCGGCAACACCGAGTATCTGCTCAACGACGCCGAATGTGCTGTATTGCTGAGCCAGCATGAGCATCAGCCCCAGGTCGATCGGCTCGCCTCAATCACCACCTCCTGGACCCATGAAGCAGAAGCACGCATGGAGCGGGTCCCCTCATTCGTACGCAGCATGGCGCGCATGGCGATCCTGCGCTACGCCCAGGAGAAGGGCCACACCGTTATCACCGAGAGCATTGTGGAAGAGGCTACCGCCCAACTGATGCCCGGCCACGCCGAGCAGGCGATGGGTGAAATCGTTGAGGCCTACGACCGTGGTGAGCTGAAACCCAAACCGGACCCCATGGTAATCCGCTGGAGCGAAGAGGCGACCCAGCTCCTTCTAACCGTGAAAGATTTGAGCCTGCGTGGCAACCTCAGCATGCGCGCCGAGAAGAAGGCCCGCACTGCCGGCGCCGAGCAGGTGGAAGCGGAGCACATCCGCAGCTTTATTAATCCACAACCCGTTTCTGGGGCGGCACACCCGAAAACCGCTTCGACAGCGTCCAATACCCCCTTACCTCCTTTGGATGAAGCGGGTGCCGCCCCACCCTCTACCGGCAGCAAGGCCATGCACTGGCAGGCGGCTGCCCTGGCGCGCCTGATGCGCGTGCCTGAAGGCTTTATGCGAGATAGCTCCAAGCAACGCATCGAAGCGTACGCCCGCGACAACAGTCATGCGGAGATCTCTCTCGCCATAGCCGAAGCGGGCCTGGCCGAAGCACGCAAGGCCATGGAGCAGGCGATGCAAGGAGAGCAAAACCAGTCAACCTCGAATACCGGCGCCTGCCCCTTCGCGGGCATGGTGAACACCGGAGAGAGCACGGCACCCACAAAGACCGAGAACACCACCTGGCACACAGAGGCCAAGCTAGCACTCAACAACGTGCCTCCTGGGTTTTGTCGTGACATGACCCGCAAGGCGGCAGAGACCATTGCCAAACAGAACGGCCAGGCCGAGATCGATGAGGCCTTTGTACAGCACGTGATGCAAACCTTCCAGGCAGGCTCCGAAAACAGCGAAGAGGGCATGCCTTGGGAACAGAGCGCCCGCGAACGTATCGCCAAGGCCCCCGACATGGTTCGCGGCATGCTGATCAAGGAGATCGAGGGTTGGAGCCGACGCAAAGGCTTGACAGAGGTCAGTGGCGAAGCCGTAGACGCCGTGAAACAGACCTGGGCCGAGCGGGGTGTCTTTCACCTCGCCCCCCACGATCCACGCAACGGTAGCGCATGAACGATCTCTACCTGATCGCCATCAACCTCACCCGGCGCTGCAACCTCGCCTGCACTCACTGCTACATGGATGCCGACACCCGCCTGGGCGGTGGCGGCAATGAACTGACCACCGGCGAGGTGACCGATCTGCTCGACCAGATTGCCGACCGCAGCAACGAAACCATGGTAGTGCTGACCGGCGGTGAACCCCTGCTGCGCCGCGATCTGGAGCAGTTGGTGAGCCACGGCAGCCAACGGGGCCTGTCGATGGTGGTGGGCACCAATGGTGTACTGCTCAACGAAGCCCGGGTACAGACTCTAAAAGCGGCCGGCACAATGGGCATGGGCATCAGCCTCGACTCCCTGGACCCGGCCCAACATAACGATTTCCGCGGTTGCGACGGAAGCTGGGAAAAGACCCTGGCGAGCATGGACCACTGCCGCAAACACGGGCTGCCTTTCCAGGTGCACTTCTCCGTCACCGAGCAGAACGCCCACGAGGTGGACGCCATGATCGGTTTCGCCAAGGCGGTGGGCGCCCATGTGCTCAACATCTTTTTCCTGGTCTGTACCGGTCGTGGCGAATCGATGTCCGACATCAGCCCCGCCCGTTACGAGCAGGTGCTCAAGCAACTGGTGCTGGCCCAGGAGCAGACCTGCGACCTTATCATCCGCGCCCGTTGCGCACCGCACTACAAGCGGGTCGCCTACCAACACAACCCGGAATCACCGCTGACCCGTGCCCAAGGCTATGAAGGCGGCGGCTGCCTGGCCGGGATTCACTACTGCCGCATCACCCCCGAGGGGGCGGTCACCGCCTGCCCCTATATCCCCGACGAAGAGGGCAATATCCGCCGGCAAGGCTTTTGGCAAATCTGGGATCAGGCCCCCACCTTTGAGCAGTTGCGCAATCCGAAGCTGGAGGGCAAGTGCGGTAAATGCGAATTCCAGAAACTTTGTGGCGGGTGCCGCGCCCGCCCCCTGGCGATGGGTGGCAGCCTGATGGATGCCGACCCCTGGTGTGGCCACTACCCCAGCGGCCGGGCGATTATTGAACCGCTGGTGGAAACGCAAAACCGGGACATCACCTGGAGTCCCGGGGCTGAACAGCGGCTCAGCCGTGTACCCGGATTTCTGCGTAAAATGGTGCGTAAAAGGGCTGAGTCCTACGCCCGCAAACAGGGTGAGTCAGTGGTCACTATCGACCATATGGCGACCCTGGCCGCTCGTCGCTTTGGCGACAACTTTCCCGGCAAACGCCCGGAAGGAGCAGGGGAGAAGACCCAACCCGAGACCGAACCGCTCCACAACGAACTGGTCTGGACCCAGCAAGCCAAGGCCTATCTGGAAGAGCTACCCGGCTTTCTGCGCGAAGGGGTGTGCTCCGTCGCCGAAGATGTCGCCCGCAACGAGGGTCGGCTGGAGGTGAACATCAAGCTGCTGGAGCGGCTGGAACAGGAGGATGGCCCTGAGCGTCAACTCGACTGGGCACCTCAGGCAGAACAGTTGCTGGAGGATTTTTTCAACAATCGCTCGCCTCAGGTTCAAATGTTCGTGCGCCCCACCATGGAAGCAGCCGCCGAACGTGAGGCCAAGCACCGGAAATCGATTATTGTCAGCCGAGCGGATGTGCAATCGGTCATCACCACCGCGATGGCTGGTGTTGAGTGGGACCGTGATGCACTGGCCCGGGTTGAATCGGCCCCCGGCTTTATTCGCGCCGGTATCAAAAAGGCGGCGGAATTCAGCGCCCGCCGCGAAGGATTAACCCACATCACCAGTGCTGACCTGACCCGCTTTCGCAATCGCGCCATGATGAAGGCAGTGCGGCGCATGAAGGGGTTTGGCATGAAAGCACTGAATTTCGACGCCTACACCATTGCCCGCGAACGGGTGCCGCGTTTGAAAGAGAATCTCCAAGCCGAAAAACGCTTTGCCGAGATTCGCGACTACGTTGAATCGAAGCAGGCCGCCGATGGAAGTGGTCTGGGGCTGCTCGATTGGGAACTTCTGGAAAAGATGAAAGCGGAGCTGAAAGGATAATGGCAGATCCACAGGTACTCATCATCGGGGGCGGCATCTCCGGCCTCTCCACCGCTTGGTGGCTGGCCCACCAAGGTATTGCCGTGGAGGTGTGGGAGGCCCGCGAGCTACCCGGCGGTAAGATTCGCACCACTCAGGAGGGGGGCTACCTTACCGAACGGGCAGCCGGACTTTTGGTCAACTTCCGCGACGAGATCGACCAGATGATCATTGGGGCCGGCTTGGGGGACAAACGCCGCGAACGCCCGCATGAGCTGAACCGCTATGTGATACACGAGGGCCGACTCACCAAGATACCCATGCTGCTGCCCAAATTGCTCGCCTCACCCCTCTGGAGTCTGCCGGCAAAACTGCGCTTGATGG
>JAKSCN010000250.1 GCA_022360595.1 Chromatiales bacterium | reverse complement strand
GTGATTATACTGCATGGCCGTGGTGCTCACCCGGACTGGAGTGATGTGATCAACCCGCTGCGCTCGGAGCTGCCTGCCCACGGTTGGCAGACGCTGTCGATTCAGTTACCCGTGGCCGAGGCGGGGGCGAAGGACCTGGTCTATCAGGGATTGATACCGGAGGCGCTCCCGCGTATTGCTGCCGCTATAGACTATTTTGATCAGCAGGGCGTGCAGAATGTGGCGATTGTCGCGCATAGCCTGGGTACGCTGATGGGGGCCGCCTATCTGGCGGAAAATGCGGATAGCGATGCGATTAAAGGCTTTGTGGCGATCTCCATGCCCCTGGTAGAGGGCGAAGGCGCAGCGAATGTGCCTGAGGTGCTGGGCAAGCTCAAGGTGCCTATGCTCGATATTTACGGGAGCCGGGATATCGCGTCGGTGCGCAATACAGTACGGCAGCGTGCCATCGCGATTCGCAAGGGCGAAGGGAATGCTTACCGCTCACTGGAGATCGAGGGGGCGGATCACTTCTTTATTGGGTTGGAGTCGGTGCTGGTCGGTCGGGTCAACGGTTGGCTTCGCACGGTGATTACCACTGTGGATTAGCGCCGAGGGTTCAGGAAAACCACCAATAACGCCGGGGTGAGTTGGAATAGGCTTTTATCCCACTATTTTCCAGAATGAGGTCAGTTGGCGGATTTCGGCTGGAGAATAATTATGAAGAGTTGGCTAGCAGCACTTGTTCTGGTTTTGATCTCACTGGACGGCATAGCGACTGATTATCCACCGGTAACGGTTGATATGAAGCTGAAGCAGGTCTCCGAGCATGTCTATTATGTGCGTGGTGTGCCGGGTATCGCCACCGACAATCAGGGTTTTATCTCGAACGCGGCCGCCGTGATAACGCCGGAAGGCATTATTGTTGTCGATGCCTTGGGCTCGCCTTCGTTGGCGGCGCGTTTTCTGACGCTGTTGCGTGAAGTGAGTGATCAGCCGATCAAGCAGGTGATTCTCACTCACTATCATGCGGATCATATCTACGGTATCCAGGTGTTTAAAGAGCTGGGGGCCAAGATTGTGGCGCCCGCCGGTTATGCAGAGTATCTGCATTCTGAGTATGCACAACAGCGTTTGGCCGAGCGGCGTGAATCACTCTCTCCCTGGGTGAATGAACAGACCCGATTAGTGGCGCCAGACCAGGTGGTGGATAAGGATTACCAGTTCAGCCTGGGCGGCATCGAGTTGGCAGTGAAGTTTTTCGGTGCTGCCCATTCAGATGGTGATCTGGCCCTGCTGGTGAAAAGTGACGGCGTGCTGCTATCGGGTGATTTGATTTTTGAAGGGCGTGTGCCTTTTACCGGTAACGCTGATACCGGTCATTGGTTGTCCGCGCTGAGGGAGCTGAACGAGGCGAAGCTGCAAGGTCTGGTGCCGGGTCACGGGCCTGCCGCTAAAAAGCCCCGGGAGGCTGTGGCGCTCACTCTGAACTATCTACAATATGTGCGCGATAAAATGGCGGAGGCGGTTGAGGAGATGATGCCGTTTGCAGAAGCCTATGAGGCAACCGATTGGTCCGCCTTCTCTGATCTACCCGCTTTTCAAGCCACCCATCGGCGCAACGCTTATGGCGTTTATCTCTCATTGGAAGAGGAGCAGTTTAAATAGTCATGGATGTTAATGAGTCAGTTGATGTTGTGAGTTTAGGGGAGGCATTGATCATTCCACCCAAATTTTACATTAGGAGTATAAGCCCTAAAGTGTTTTGATAGGCACGATTTTGAGCCAGATCTTGCTCATGATTGGGTTATCAATTAGCTGGTGCTAATGCAGCGCTGGCTAAATGTTGTCTATTTGTTACCGAAACTTGCACCGTGTTCGTTTGCGGACTAGAGTCTAGTCGTTTGTGATTGAAAAAACATGGCGTCCAGCGCTTTGTGCTGCTAGGGGCTAAAATAACAAACAGGATGCCATCTATGCGGCATCAATGAACAATCATCTGGGTAAGAGTTGTACCTATGGCAAATCCGACCAGATTTTATTGTCCCGTTATAAACAGATCTCAAAAGGGGAGTTCGCAACCATGAATAAGCTTCATGTTATCGCAACATCCGTCGCGTTGGCCGCGGCGGTTTCAACAACCACTTATGCCGGCGCCCGCGTGGATGCGGTGAAGGCTAAAGGTTTTGTACAGTGCGGTGTAAGTACGGGCCTGCCTGGCTTCTCCAGCGCTGACGATAAGGGTAACTGGACTGGGATTGATGTGGACGCCTGTCGCGCTGTCGCCGCTGCGGTATTTGGTGATGCGAACAAAGTTAAATTCAGTCCCTTGACTGCCAAAGAGCGTTTTACCGCGCTGCAGTCTGGTGAAGTGGATATGCTGGCGCGCAACACCACCTGGACGCTGACCCGTGACACTTCGCTCGGTATCAACTTTACAAGCCCTAACTATTACGATGGTCAGGGCTTTTTAGTCAGTAAGGATCTGGGTGTGAAGAGCGCCCTGGAGTTGGATGGCGCATCCTTCTGTATCCAGGCCGGCACCACTACTGAGCTGAATCTTGCCGACTACTTCCGCGCCAACAAAATGTCCTACACCCCGATCACTTTCGATAAATCGGATGAGACAGTAAAGGCGTTTGAAGCGGGCCGTTGTGACGCACTGACCTCTGATCAGTCTCAGCTCTATGCGCTGCGTATCCAGTTGAAGAACCCCGGTAGCGCCATGGTGCTGCCTGAGGTGATCTCTAAAGAGCCTCTTGGCCCGGTAGTGGCGCAGGGTGATGATGAGTGGTTCAACATCGTTCGTTGGTCACTGTTTGCGCAGCTAAATGCTGAAGAGCTGGGTGTCACCTCCGCCAATATCGATAAGATGAAGAGTAACTCCAAAGACCCTAATATCCGCCGTTTGATTGGTTTGGAAGGTATCAAAGGTAAGGGGCTGGGTCTGAAAGACGATTGGGCTTACAACGTCGTTAAACAGGTTGGCAACTACTCTGAAATGTTTGAGCGTAATGTGGGCATGGGCAGTCCGCTGAAGATCTCCCGTGGTTTGAATGCGCTTTGGAACGCTGGTGGTGTCCAGTACGCGCCACCGATTCGTTAATAACGATACGCTATCTATGTTGAACTGACTGCAGATGCGCTTGTCGCATCTGTAGTTAGTCTGTATGTTATTTCTTACATAGAGTAGAAGCGTCATGGCGGCTAATCAACAGACAGACGCAGCGGCGGCGAAGGCTGCGCTGTGGCGAAGGCCCGCATTTCGGGCGATAGTGTTCCAGGCTCTGCTGGTCTTTGGACTCGTTGCTATTGGATACTACCTTTTTCAGAATACGCTCGAAAATCTTGAGCAACGCGGTATCAGTACCGGGTTTGATTTTCTCTCCTACGAAGCCGGTTTCGGCATCCTGCAATCACTGATCGAATACAATGAAACCCATACCTATGGGCGCACTTTTGTCGTTGGTCTCCTCAATACGCTGTTGATCGCAGGGCTGGGAATTGTGTTGGCCACTATTGTCGGCTTTCTAATGGGGGTCGCCAGACTCTCAAGAAACTGGCTGATAGCACGTGTGGCTACTCTCTATATTGAGATCTTCCGTAATATCCCTCTCCTGTTGCAGATATTTTTTTGGTATTACGCGGTGTTGCAGCCGCTGCCAAGACCACGCCAAAGTATCAATGTGAACGATACGCTGTTTCTCAACAACCGGGGGCTGTAAGTGCCCGGACCGGTATTCGAGAGCGGCTTTGGGGTGGTTCTACTGGCGATGGCGGTGGCAATTGTGGCCGTGATTTTGCTCGTCAGATAGGCGCGCCGGCGTCAGGAGCGGAGCGGTGAGCAGTTCCATACGGTCTACGCCTCTTTGGCTATTTTGATCGGTGTGCCGGGCTTGATTTTTTTGCTCATGGGGACACCCCTCTCTTGGGATTATCCTGAGCTGAAGGGTTTCAACTTCAAAGGTGGCGTGACGATAATCCCTGAGCTGATGGCTCTCCTACTGGCTTTGACCATCTATACCGGAGCGTTTATCGCCGAGGCGGTGCGTTCAGGTATCCTGGCGGTCAATCTTGGACAGACAGAAGCGGCCTATTCGTTGGGTATACGTCCGAGCGTAACACTGCGACTGGTGATCATTCCTCAGGCGATGCGGGTGATTATTCCTCAGCTCACCAGTCAGTATCTTAATCTCACCAAGAATTCCTCACTGGCTACGGCTATCGGTTATCCCGATCTGGTGGCGGTTTTTGCCGGCACTACACTGAACCAGACCGGCCAGGCGGTTGAGGTGATCGCCATGACGATGGCGGTCTATCTGCTCATCAGTTTAACGGTGTCGCTGTTCATGAACTGGTATAACAAACGTAAGCAGTTGGTGGAGAGGTAGCGCATTATGAGTACACATACACCGCATCCCGATCTTCCTCCGCCATCATCCAGTGTTGGGGTGGTCGGCTGGCTGCGCGGCAATCTGTTTTCATCACCCCTTAACACGGGGCTGACGCTGTTTGCTGCTTATTTGATTTTTTTGACCATTCCGCCGTTGATTGAGTGGGCCTTCCTTAAAGCGGATTGGACCGGACAATCCCGTGAGGCTTGTACCAGTGGTGGCGCTTGCTGGGTATTCGTTAATGTCCGGTTTGATCAGTTTATGTACGGCTTCTATCCGGAGACTGAGTATTGGCGTGTCAATCTGGCGTTTGGTTTGATTGTCGCCCTGTTGATTCCGCTGTTCATCGAGCACTTTCGGAAAAAGTCCCTGGTGGTTGCCTTCATTCTGTTTGGCTATCCAGTCATTGCCTTCTATCTGTTCGGTGGTGGCATTTTTGGATTGGTTGAGGTGGAGACCGCCAAGTGGGGCGGTTTGATGCTGACCCTGATTCTTGCCATTGTTGGTATTGTGGCTTCACTGCCGATCGGTATCGTGCTGGCGCTGGGGCGACGCTCCGATATGCCGATTGTGAAATCGGTGTGTGTGGTCTTTATCGAATTCTGGCGTGGAGTGCCGTTGATTACGGTGCTGTTTATGGCATCGGTAATGTTGCCGCTCTTTCTGCCGGCAGGCACCCACTTCGATAAGCTGCTGCGAGCTATGATTGGTATCACGCTATTCCAGTCGGCTTATATGGCGGAGGTGATACGCGGTGGTCTGCAGGCCATTCCAAAGGGCCAGTATGAGGCGGCGGAAGCGCTGGGCTTGAGTTACTGGAAGAGCATGGGGTTTATCATTCTGCCTCAGGCGTTGAAGCTGGTGATTCCCGGTATTGTGAATACCTTCATTGCGCTGTTCAAAGACACCACGCTGGTGCTGATTATCGGTCTGTTTGATCTGCTGGGTATTGTGCAGTTGGCCTTTACCGATTCGAACTGGCTCGGCTACTCGATAGAGGGCTATGTGTTTGCTGCATCCGTTTTCTGGGTCTTCTGTTTCGGCATGTCCCGGTATAGCCAGGCGCTAGAGAAAAAATTACACACGGGCCATGCCCGCTGACAGAATATTTGTTGGAGAAGAAGCATGTCTGAATCCAATTCACCACGAATGGTCGTCTCTGATGATGTGATGATCGAGCTGAAAGGTGTGCATAAGTGGTATGGGCAGTTTCATGTGTTGAAAGATATCAATCTGACCGTGCACAAAGGTGAGCGGATCGTTATCTGCGGGCCGTCTGGTTCGGGTAAGTCAACCATGATTCGTTGCATCAACCGTTTGGAGGAGCATCAGCAGGGACAAATCATCGTTGATGGCACTGAGCTGACCGACGATATCAAACATATCGATCAAATCCGCAAAGAGGTCGGTATGGTGTTCCAGCACTTCAATCTGTTTCCGCATTTGACGGTACTGGAGAACTGCGCCCTGGCGCCTATTTGGGTGCGTAAGAAACCGCGTAAAGAGGCGGAAGAGACCGCCATGAAATACGTGGAGAAGGTAAAGAGCCCCGAACAGGCGAAGAAGGACCCGGGGCAGCTCTCCGGTGGTCAACAGCAACGTGT
>JAKSCN010000373.1 GCA_022360595.1 Chromatiales bacterium | reverse complement strand
AGACAACGGCAACATCGACAACGATGGACTGATCATCTGCTCCGGCGGACGCTTCATCAAAAAGCTACCGGGCATCGAGAACAGCATCACCCCTTGTGAAGGTATCCCCGCTGCCATGAAGATCCGCGAACGGCTGAAGGAACTGGATGGCGGCACTATTGCTATAGGTTTCGCCGGTAATCCCAAAGAGCCCAGCGCCATGCGCGGCGGCCCGATGTTTGAGTTCCTGTTCGGCATCGACCGGCAACTGCGACTGGAGAAACGCCGCGACAAGTTCAAGATCATCTTCTTCACACCGGCCCCCAGCCCAGGCAACCGACTGGGCCCCAAAGCGGTGAAGGGACTGCTCGACGAGATGGACAAGCGCGGCATCGAAACCCACCTGGGTCACAAAATGAAAGGCTTCACCGACGGCAAGGTGCAGACCGAAGGCGGTGAATTTGAGGCCGATATGATTCTGTTCATGCCCGGCATGACCGGCAATCAGTGGTTCGACAACACCGACCTGCCCCGCTCCGAAGGGGGCCTGATTCGGGCGGATCAACACTGCCGCGTCGAAGGCATGAATAAAGTCTATGTCGCCGGTGACTCCGGCAGCTTCCCCGGCCCCGACTGGATGCCCAAACAGGCTCACATGGCCGACCTACAAGCCGAAACCGCCGTAGCCAATCTGGTAGCCGAATTTGACGGCCAAGCACCCACCGAAACCTTCAAAGTGGAACTGGTCTGTATTGTCGATAGCCAGAATACCGGGATGCTGGTAGCCCGCACGGAGAAGTACAACTTAGTGATGCCCCAGATGCGGCTATTTCACTGGCTGAAGCGCCTGTTTGAGTGGTGGTATCTGCGTCAGTATCACTAAGAGGTGTTTTGGGAAAACTGCAAAAATCCAAGCGGGTTATCTGGACATAACTCGATGCAGGGTTAACCAGCTTAAACAGATAGTGCTGCCAACCACTGTTGGCTCTGGCGATTTAGTTATCCGCCGGTTGGCAGTCTAACCTATAGGTTAACCATACTAACCACCTACCCGCCGTTTAATCTCCTCAATGAACCAACCAAAGCGCTTGGGTAGTTCACGATACTTTTTATGAATCAAATACAGGCTCTCGGTTACCTGGGTTTCTGTTGGAGCAATCACCAGCGCCTGGCCACTACCTAAAGTATTCACAACCCGTGTCGGCAGAACAGTAAAGCCTAACCCACGGCTCACCGGCAGTAAGATCTGGCTAAGCTGATTCACATAGCCACTAATCGGTAAGCTGGAGATGCCGCGGAATTCATCAACGTAATTCACCGATAACAGTTGCTGCGCGTAGTGCTCACCATCGGGATGGTCAATAAAGCCGAGTTGTTGTAACTCGGTAAACGCCAGTGGTCTCTTACGCCTTTTCAACACAGCACGGGGAACCACCAGAGCCAGGCCATCTTCTGCCAGAGGGGTCTCCTGCAGGTAGGGCGACTGGCTGCGCCGGGTGACAATACCGACATCCACGGTGTCGTTCAGCACGGCATCAACGATAGCATGATTCGGAGCCGCCTCAACATAAACAACCAGCTGAGGATGCTGCTGCTGACGCTGCAGAAAAGCGGGGTATAAATCGGTTGCCAGTGCCCCCGAGCAGGCGAACCGGCAAACACCGCGATATTCGTCATCACTCTGCAACTGCTGCATTAACTCGGCTTCCTGGCGCTGCAGGCGTTCACCGTACTCCAGCAGTGCCAGCCCGGCGTGAGTCAGTTCAAAGCGTTTGCCAAAGCGCTCTATCAGTGGCTCACCCAACTGTTGTTCCAGTTTCTTCAGGTGTTGGCTGACACCGGGCTGGGTCATAAAACACAACTCAGCCGTCTTGGTAAAACTACCGCTGCGGGCCAGCACCACAAAGGTCGCCAACCACTGCTGATTCAGCATCATCCACCTCCACTGCTTGCCTTTCGCTACTCGATCACGGGCAACACATTTCATAACGCTTTGTTATGAAATTTAATACAAATGATAATTTTTAATCAAGTGCTCTGGGGCATAAGCTTGACACCAAGACTTAGGCACAGCGGAGCATTCAAATGACCCCATATCCACGCACCTTTTCCCATATCGGTATTTCAGTTCCCAACCTGGAAGCCGCCGTAAAGTTTTACACCGAAGTACTGGGCTGGTACCTGATTATGGAGCCAACCGAGATTGTTGAAGACGACAGCGCCATTGGCGAAATGTGCACCGATGTATTTGGCGCAGGCTGGGAGTCCTTCCGCATCGCACATCTATCCACTGGCGACCGCATTGGTGTGGAGTTATTTCAATTTAAAAACCAGCAAAATCCGGAAAATAATTTCGAATATTGGAAAACCGGCATCTTCCATTTTTGTGTGCAAGACCCGAACGTGGAAGAGCTGGCGGAAAAAATTGAAGCCGCGGGCGGTAAACGCCGCATGAAAGCACCACGCTATTACTACCCGGGTGAAAAACCTTACCGCATGATCTATATGGAAGACCCCTTCGGCAATATTCTTGAAATTTATTCTCACAGCTACGAACTGCACTACGCCAGTGGTGCATACAACTGATGCAGTAATTCCTGGTTAGTCTGTTGTGGTTAGCTGCCTCTGGGTGTTGCGAGCACCCTGGGGTAGCGCCTATTTATATTGAGAAATTACAGTTTTAAATACCCTCCTTAGAGATAAACTGCACCATCCATAAGACACCAAAATAGTGATAAATCAACAGGCTTTTAGTGTATTTTGAAATTTGTTGGTGGTGGTTTTAAACATCACAACAGTCTTTACCTAAGAGCACATTTCAATTGCAGTCAAAGGGAAAGTTAACGGCGCTGCTTTTGTTTTAAACGCTTCCATGTATGCTATGTTGCCCTGAACCGATTGTACCTTGACGCAGAACACCCTTCCGGTTTGATTATGTGTCTGTTTGCCAAGGATGCTGTTAACTGCGAAATTTAGACTCAATTTCTGACATATATTCCCAATACTCTTCACCACCTCCCTCAGACCTCCAGTTACTCTTAAATGTCGAGAAATTCATCAGGTCATATAAATCGAAATCTGTTGAATTGTGTTTCAGTTTTTTTGCGATTTTTTTTCGAATGTATTCTCTGCTTGGGTATGGAAAAAACTGTTCGGAAGCCTTTTCATAATCTGTGCTTCTGCAAAGCATTGCGTATCCAATAGGCGAAAACCGACGACTAAAGCCGTATTTCTTTATAACTTTATCAATGGAAGCAGGCTTATATAACTTCTTAACGCCAAACTCCCTTACACAATAGAATGGCAGCTTATTCAAATAGCTGAAGTACTGTATCTCATATAAAAGTTTCTTAAGCATAATCACGCAATTATCGCATACAGTGCGTCATCAACTCTTTCCTGTTCCAGTAAATTGAATAATGTTATTGGGAAACTCCTTAGACTCAACTTCCGACGAGAACTCTTTTGCCACCTTTAGAATCGTTTGACTTACATGAGCATACTGCTTTGAGAATGGCGGCCAATAATCGCCAAGCCCCAGTGCATCATTTATGACCAGTACCTGACCATCGCAATCAGGGCCTGCACCAATACCTATCGTTGGAATTTTTAATGCGGTTGTGATTGCCTGGGCAAGCGAATAGGGAATGTGCTCAAGCACTACCATAAAGGCACCCGCATCCTGAATTAACTGCACCTCATCTGCTACTCTTTTCGCTTCGCTGGCAGTACTTCCCACTTTTTTAAAGTTCTTCGCCGTTTGCGGCGTTAGACCTGTATGCCCCACCACTGGTATACCGTTTTTGACCAAATGGGAAATAACATCAATTTTCGGCCCTTCGAGTTTAACGCTGTCCGCTCCTGCGGCGATAAGTCGCTTAGCATTTACTAGTGCAGTTTCCGGGTCTTTATCGGTTTGATAGGGAAGATCTCCGATAATATGTGTCTGCTT
>JAKSCN010000278.1 GCA_022360595.1 Chromatiales bacterium | reverse complement strand
GTGTGGCGTACCACCCACGGCATCACCGGCGCCGAACAGACCTTCCACGGACACCATGCGGTTGTAGCCCCAGAAATACTCGGGTGGAGAGACATCCTCGGGGCCTGAGCACCAGGCGCCGCAACCGGTCGCGTGTGAACCCATGACATAGGATTCGGATGTGGTCAGTTCAGGGTTTTCATATTTGGGGTCAACGTCGGTTGCCGCCCAGAGTACGGCCTGGCCAACAGTCATACCCAGGAAGTTCTCCCAACCTACCTCTTCGAGGTGAGGGTCCTGGAAGGCCTCCATGGTCACCATGTGAATAGGACCACGACCGGCGCTTACCTCGTGGATGAATGCGTGGTTACGCAGACAGGTCGGCGTAGGGTGGTGGTCGATGTATTCACCGACGATCTCTTTGGTATGGTCATACCATTTAGATTCGTACTCTTCACCCAAGCCGTTCTGGGTGTAGGTCTTCAAGTGCAGGAAGTATGCGCCAACCGGGCCGTAACCGTCTTTGAAGCGAGCCAGTACGATACGGTTTTCCATTTGGGTCATTTTGGCGCCGGCGTCGATCAACAGCGCATAGGCGGAGCCCGATGACCAGGGGGCGTACCATACACGGCCAGCACCTTCACCTACCGAACGCGGCTTGAAGATGTTGGATGCGCCGCCCGCGCCGACGATCACCGTCTTCGACTTGAAAACGTGGTAGTTGCCGGTGCGTACGTTGAAACCGACAGCACCTGCAACACGGTTCTCTTTGGCTTCATCCATCAGCAGATGGGTGATACAGACACGGTTGAACACCTTGTCCGCCGATTTTTTGGCCGCTTCGGCGACGATCGGCTTGTAGGATTCGCCGTGGATCATGATTTGCCACTTGCCCTCACGCTGATAAGCACCGGTCTTGGGGTCGCGCATTAGCGGCAGCCCCCACTCCTCGAACTGGTGCACGGCCGAGTCAACGTGGCGCGCCATATCGAACAGCAAATCTTCGCGCACCATCCCCATCAAGTCGTTTCGAGCATAGCGAACGTGGTCTTCAGGATTGTTTTCTCCCCAGCGTGTGCCCATGTAGCAGTTGATGGCGTACAGACCCTGGGCAACCGCGCCAGAGCGATCGATATTGGCTTTTTCGGCAATGACGATCTTTTTGTCTTTTCCCCAGTATCTGGCTTCAAAGGCGGCGCCTGTACCGCCCAGGCCAGCGCCTGCAACCAGGATATCGATATCGTCTTCAATTATTGTTTTGTAAGCCATTAGTAGTACACCCCTTCTTTCATTTTCAGGCCATTCGATTCCAGCGTATGGAGGTCACCGTCATCCAGACGGATATACTTAGGCTCATTGAACAACAATTGACTCTCGCGCATCTCCTGGCTTGGTGCCGGAGCGTCGGCGAGCTGGGGGATCTCTTGTCCCCAGGGCTTGGTGGTAATTGGCGACAGGAAGTTCTTCTCCGTGCCGTTTCTGAATTTGATTCGCCAGGCGATAGTGCCTTTTTCCTCTTCACGAATGACGCGGACACTGTGTCCGAGTGGCGCGAAGTCGGCATAGCCGCGCACATCGATCGCGTGATGCGGGCAGGCTTTGACGCAGGAGTAACACTCCCAGCACATGTTGGGTTCGATGTTGTAGGCACGTCGGGTAGTCGTATCGATGTGCATAATGTCAGAAGGGCAGATATCGACGCAATGTCCACAACCATCACAGCGAGTCATATATACAAAAGTTGGCATCTTAGTTCTCCTTCTTTTGTTAATCGGTTAATACAGTTTTAGTAATGGCGTGGTGCTTCACGCTTGATCCCAAGTCCCATATCCATAGGTGCGTCTTTCAGTAACTCCATTGAATGTCTGTCTCTGTCGGCAGGGTTGTTCCTGTCTGCCAGCTCAGGCAGGTTTTCTCTCGAACCGTCGGCTTTGGTTACACGCTTTTGGAAGGCTGCCGCCGGTTTGAAGAACATGTGTGCGAATTTGGACCAGAGCACGGTGCTGAACAGTACGGTGCTGGCGGTGATAAACAAAACAAAGAACAGAGTTTCCCAGCCAGCAACGCTTGCCGCCTGCAGTGCGGACCAGATCAAGGCAAATGTGGTGGTTGCAAGCAGAGAGACGATAAATAGATCTGCTCGTGACAGGCGATACCATGGATAGCCTTCCGCGGAAACATCAACCCGGATAAAGAACCAGAACCAATACCCACCAAAGCAGACCATCAATGCACCGAGGTGCCACAACAGGGGAAGGGCGGTTGGTGCAGGAGTTGCCGGGGTTGGGTAGGCGAAAATCAAGATAGCCGTGGCGACCACAAAAAAGATGAAGCCGTACATGATGAACAGATGAGAAATTCTGCGCTGGACGTTGGAGAACTCACCAGATGTCAACACTTCGTTGGCAACTGTTTTCAGTGCCAGCGAGGCCTTCTCACCGCTGCTGACTGAATGCTTGGCGTTTTTCTGAGCTTTTTTGGAATTCTCAAAAAAATATTTGGCGCTCTTCTTGTGCACGGTGTCCAGAATGGTGCCGCCGACGACCATCAGGACCATCAGGATGACGTAGATCTGCATGGTCAGCGGAGCGATGAATTCAGAAAGCTCGCTGAAGGGGTTGGTGGTAATCATTGAATCTGCTCTCCTTAGGTTCTATTTATCATGGCTAGTAAATGATAATCATTTGCAATTTCATTACTAATCAACATTCTTTGTATTATTATTAAAGCAACTAATAGCAATAAAAAGTCTTTATGGAAGGTAATTCTGTGGGGATTTTCTCTACGTGCATCAGAACTAGGGAGAGACTTGACCTGGTTGTTGATAATGATAATAATTCGTATTCGTGTTATTAAAAAGGAATGGTCAATATGCGTGTATTCAATAAGCCTGTTCGCTCTTCTACCTACTACAAACACGCATTCGAAAGGTTGTTCGGATTTTTGGCACTGAACTCCAAACATGTACGGTTGATGGTAGAGGCGGAGACAACCACTTTTCGCTTTTTGCGCACACTGATAGCTGAAGAAGCCGGGCGACAGGTCTGTACCCCTGATCAGGCCAGTTATGAGGGTGAGCAGATTTTAGCGTTGCTCAACCGGTTGTTTTTTCTGCTGGAGGAGAATCTGGAAAACCATCGGCTTCTCATAAACCTGGCCGTCTCCACCGGCGTGTGGATTGCCGATAGACAAGGTGAGATCAAAGAGCTTGAGCTGATCGTCAGCGGCATAGCCACGTTTGCCAATCTGACCGCCGATCGGCAGGAGCTTGAAGAACTCTATGAGATCAGCCTGAAAATCATGCATGCCGCCGACGGTTTTCTGAAAGCCGACATCCACAAGCAGAGCCCCCGGTGCCCCTGGCGACTGTTGTGTCTGAAT
>JAKSCN010000300.1 GCA_022360595.1 Chromatiales bacterium | reverse complement strand
GGTTTCGTCATCGGCGTAAACCCCTGCACCAATGATAGGTGAATCCCCCACCCGTCCAAAATGCTTGTTTACAGTCCCACCGGTAGAGGCTGCTGCGGCCAGCCTTCCTTCACAGTCGCGTGCCACGGCACCAACTGTACCCAATTTATCCCTCTCTCTCTTTTGCTGATGAGCGGGACTATCGTGATCGAGACCTACACACTGAGCCCGACAGGCCTCTTCCCACTGGGTTCTCCGCTCTGGAGTGATACAGTAGTCATCCGGTACCGTTTTCACTCCCTTGCTATCGGCAAACCGCATCGCGCCTTCTCCAATCAGCATCACATGCACGCTTTCTGCAAGTACCATACGCGCCAACTGGATCGGATTGGCAATATTTCTCACCCCTGCAACTGCCCCGGCAGCCAGAGTGGCGCCACACATAATCGCGGCATCCATCTCTACCTTTCCGTCTTCATTGAGCACTGAACCGATCCCAGCGTTGAACAGCGGGTCATCCTCCAGCAACGACGTGCAAATCTCTACAGCTTCAAGCGCAGCGCCACCCTGTTCGAGAATGGCCCGACCATACTCAAGGGTTATGCGCATACTATCCAGATAGTCAGCTCTCCTCTCGGAGGCATCGACGTTGCTGAGTTCACCCGCGCCCCCATGAATCATCAGGGAAAAGTCATTGGTCATAAGCTATCATCCATTTCGACATCGAACATGAAACGTACTTACGACAGTATTATTTGACTATCAGCTATGATGACGAAGCAATCAACCGCGCAAACAGTAGAGAAATAGAGGTTAAAAAGAGCAGCGGTTAAGCGACGATCTTATTGAGATCATCGATCGATTTGAATCCGCTTACGCTCTCTCATTCAAGTGAAAGATGCAGCCTGTGTAAACTTTCTGCAATGGGCGCTACCGCTAATGGGGCTGCGCTGGCGGGGCTATCACAGAGTGCACCGTCAGGTGTGTAAACGCCTCAAGCGACGCCTGCATGAACTCGGCTGCCGTGACTTAGCCGCTTACCGGGAGTACCTACAAAGAGACCCGGAAGAGTGGCTAAGACTGGATGGCTTCTGCCGTATCACCATCTCACGCTTCTGGCGTAATCATGCCGTATTTGAGTTGCTGGGTACCGATATCCTGCCCAAGCTCGCTGAACGCCTGCGACAGCATGGAGAAAACACCTTACGGTGTTGGAGTGCGGGCTGCGCATGCGGAGAGGAGGCCTACAGCCTTCGTCTACTCTGGGAGATGGAGACTGGGCAGTTCTATCCTGAAATAGCGTTAAAGGTAACCGCGACAGATACCGATCCAGGTATGTTGCAGCGCGCTCAGGAAGGTCTCTATCCAGGGAGCAGCCTGCGTGAATTGCCATGGGATTGGCGAGCAAAGGCTTTCGTACCTGAAGGCCGATTATACCGCCTGCAGCGCCCCTTTCGAGACAATGTAACCCTACTTGAACAGGACATCCGGCAGACAGTCCCCCAGGGGCGCTTCCAGCTCATTCTATGCCGCAATCAGGCGTTTACCTATTTCGACCAAAATGGCCAGACAACAACTGCCTGCCGCCTGGCCGCATCGCTAGAGCCAGGAGGTGTTCTGGTGCTCGGTAGCCATGAACACCTGCCGGAAACCGTTGGACTACACCAGGATTCACGCTCTCCCTGGCTTTACGTCCGATCATAAAACTTGCCATACAGGGATTCTTGACCACGTCACCTTCGCTATACGGTCCCTCTCACGACAGTGATAAAAAGTCTCTTTTAATATAAGCGAAATTTATGCAGTAACAACAGTGTTCCTCTAATACTCAAATTAATAAAGAGCCATTATGGAGATGCACTGTTGCTTCACTATATAACAACCCTTGTATT
>JAKSCN010000647.1 GCA_022360595.1 Chromatiales bacterium | reverse complement strand
GGGCCTGTTAACATTAATTTGGCCATGGCCTCTCATTTAATATTGGAAAAAAGGGGAGTTGGGCCTAAAAAAGCACCACTCGTCGCTTATTTCTACGCTCCTCGTGCCTTGATTAGCGCTTTTTTAGGCTCAACAGTGACAATCAAATTAGTGTTAAAAGGCCCTAATTCAATATCGGTTGCACTTTCCTGACGATGCAGTATCCTGTTTGAACAATTTTGATAAAATGCAGTCTTAACAACTAGCTAGATGCGCAACCCTTAATTATTCAGGAGAGAATGAAGATATGAATCGCCTTGACTACTCTGTAGCCGATGTCGCTCGACGTGGCGTAGAGGTTAACAAAGTTCTAAAAAACACCTACATGCTGCTGTCCGCAACACTGCTATTTAGTGCCCTAGCGGCAACTGCATCTGTTTTTCTTCAAGTGCCACACTTCACCAATCTCATCTGCTTTGGTGGTGCCATTGTGCTGCTGTGGTTTGTTCTACCACGTACGGCTAATTCAACGACTGGCCTGTGGGTAGTTTTCGGTATCACCGGCCTGCTCGGCTTTGGTCTTGGTCCAATGCTAAATGCTTATCTGCAGATGGCTAATGGCCCACAACTGGTTGCTACCGCATTAGGTGGTACTGGCGTTATCTTCATGGGGCTGTCAGGCTACGCCTTGACAACGCGCAAAGATTTCAGCTTCATGGGTGGCTTCCTGGTAGCTGGCCTGCTAGTGGTATTAGTCGTCATGCTGGCCAACTTGTTCTTCTCCCTACCTGCTCTGTCACTGGCCCTCTCAGCAGCAGTGATCATGCTAATGAGCGGCTTCATTCTGTACGATACCAGCCGCATGATTCACGGCGGAGAAACTAACTACATTATGATGACTGTTAGTCTTTATCTGAGCATTTACAATATCTTCGTTCACCTGCTGCACCTGCTGGGCGCATTCTCTGGGGACGAATAATCAAGCTGGCGGACTAGCCACAAAACCCCGGCTCAACCCGGGGTTTTGCATTTTATGAGGTAGTTATTATGGATTGGATGAAAATCGGCTGGGCACTCCTTATTATCGCGATGATTGTGGTACTGTTTCCCCGCGCCAAGGAGATGATGACCAACAGCCCCAAAGCTCAACCTGGCGATTGGAACGCCGCCATCTTACCAATACTGGGCGTTGTGGGATTTATAATCCTGTTAATCATGATGGTTCGTTAACACTTTCCAGCCCCCCTCTCCCCTATCACTATTGAGAAGACATACTCACCCTTCCCCACACATCCTACGATGTAGGCTTAAGTTTCCTGAAAATCACCCGATATAGTGTCTAGCTAGCTAATTGAGGGCTGATGGATCAGTCCACAGGAGACTGAGAAGTGAACACTGTATTTTCCCCCTTGGCAACCAGCCATGAGGTCTACGAGAAGGGCTTAGCACTGGTAGTGGATGATGAGCTATCCAATCGCATCATCCTTAAATCACTGCTCAAGAAGAGCGGCTATGATGTTATCCAGGCGGAAAATGGCGCCGATGCCGTACAGATTTGCCGAGAAGTACAGCCCGACATCGTCTTCATGGATGTGATGATGCCGGTGATGGACGGTTATGAGGCAGTGGAGCAAATTCGCAAGATTGACCTCCCCTACTTTCTACCGATTATCTTTCTCACAGCTATCACTGATGAAGACGCTCTCTCCAAGTGCATTGAATCAGGGGGCGATGATTTCCTGACCAAGCCATTCTCCCACGCCATTCTGAAGGCCAAAATGGTCTCGATGGAGCGAATTAAAGCGCTGCACAGTAAAACCAGCAGTTTAACGGGACAACTCCTGAAAGATCAGGAGACTGCTGAGTCTGTCTTCTCCAGAGCGGTTCTGGCGAAAAATGTTGCTGAAAACAAGTACCGTAAACTGTTACAGCCGGCCGAGCTGTTCAGTGGTGACGTACTGCTAACGGCCTACGCGCCGTCCCAGGATCTCAACGTATTGCTCGGTGACTTTACCGGCCACGGTCTGGCAGCCGCTATTGGCGCACTTCCTACTTCAGAAGTCTTTCGGGCGATGACCCAAAAGGGGTTCAACACCAATCAGATTCTCTCAGGTATCAACCGAAAACTCTTTAATTTGCTACCTACCGGCATGTTCTTCGCTGTGCAGTTTATCTCTATCAGCAGCAACCTTGACTACATCACTGTCGCCAACTGCGGCATGCCGGATATCCTGCTGCTGGATGGTCAGACAGGCGCTATTAAACAGCGCATCTCTTCCAATAATCTACCTTTGGGTATTACAGAAGATATCAATTTCGAGACTATCGTTACCCGCGTCAACATCAACCCGGGCGATGGCATTTTACTGGTGAGTGATGGTGTATCTGAGGCACGCAATTCAGATAGCGAATACTTTGGCCAGAAACGTATTGAACAGGCGATAATTGAACGAGGTAATCATCCAACAGCTTTTGACAGCATTGTTGAGGCACTGAAATCTTTTTGCCGGGATGCGCCACAAGACGATGATATCAGCTTGGCTGAAATTCCCTGTACAAAAGAGATACTCCCAAACTGGAATACCATCTCAGCACCCAGTAAGCAATTCACCCCCGCACTATCCGTCAATGACCCGATTGAATTCAACCTGAAACTGATTGGTAAACGGCTGCGGGACTCGGATCCTGTTCCGATGATTATTAATCAGATACAGGATATGGAGGGGTTGAACAGACATCGGCGTCGACTGTTCACCATTCTCACCGAACTCTATGTTAATGCCTTGGATCACGGTGTACTGCAGTTGAGTTCTGAGCTTAAAAACTCACCGGAGGGTTTTACTAAATACTTCCAGGTCAGAGAGCAGCGCCTCTCATCCTTGACCGATGAGTTTGTCTCCATCAATATCTGTTCACAATCATCCAAAGGACAAGGCGTAATTAAAATCACCTTACTGGACAGTGGTGCCGGGTTCGATCTTAACGACTATCGGAAACGGGCTCACAGTGAAAGCAGCCCGCTATTTTCAGGCCGCGGCATTCAATTGGTGGAAGAGCTTTGCGAATCGGTCATCTATCACTCTCCCGGCAACTGCGTAGAAGCAACCTACCACTGGGCGGAGGATGACAACGTTGATCATTAAAGTAATCTAGGCCATTAGCCCTCATTTAATTGCCTTTAAAAATCATCAACCAGAACACACCTGTGTCATCCGCCGCAGATTGACTAATGCGAAAGTTCTTTTTTTGTTCTATAGTAGACAGCATAGAACTTAAACAGAACAGTCAGGTTGCCAAAGATGTCTCAGCCCTTAACGCGTCGCCAACAAGAGATCTACGAATATCTTCAATCCCATCTGCATGAGTTCCCTCATCCCCCCACCTTGGATGAACTCTGTAATGCCCTCGGGATGAGTTCCAAAGGCTCGCTGCACAAACAGATTCAAGCCCTAATCGAAGCCGGCCTGGTTGAACCGATGAACAACAAGCGCCGTGGCATTCGCTTGACAGACTCACCGGCC
>JAKSCN010000589.1 GCA_022360595.1 Chromatiales bacterium | reverse complement strand
TTATCACAGAATATCCGATGTGGTTTACCTCTGGCGGCAACAATTCGAGACAGCACAGCGACCACATTTGTACTGTTTAACCGCTGCCCAACTTCAGTGGCAAGGCATTCTCGTGTGTAAGTATCCACGACGGTTAATACGCGAAGTTTGCGCCCATCATGCAATTGATCTGATACAAAATCCATTGCCCAGGCCTCATTGCGACGAGATGCTTGAACCTGCTCTATACAGCGATGTGAGGCGCTAACATGGCGCCGTGGTCGCTTTGGCCTTAACTGTAAGCCCTCCTCGCAATACAGGCGATGTACGCGTTTGTGATTGACATAGATGCCTTCTCGTCTCAGCATGACATGAATGCGCTTGTAACCATAACGTACTCGTGAGGTGGCTAGCTCAACGATCCGCTTACGCAATACTTGCTGCGCGGGTTTTCGCGTACGGTAACGATATGATGTTCGCGATAGCTTAACCAGTACACAGGCGTGCCGTTCGCTTGTGTGATAGTGCGATTGAAGGTAGCGCACCGCTTTACGACGCTGCGATGCGCTCACCACTTTCGCGCACTGATATCCTGCAGCATCGCCTTGTCCAGGCTAAGCTCAGCCACCAACTTCTTCAGTCTTTCGTTTTCTTCCCTGAGTTGCTTTAGTTCCCTGACCTGGTCTACCTCCATACCGCCATAATCCTTCTTCCAGCGATAGAATGTGCCTTCGGCAATACCCATTTTGCGGGTTATATCGGACACGGACATGCCTAATTCATGCTGCTTAACCGCCGCAACAATTTGTTCCACGGAATAACGCTTTCTCTTCATGGTACTCGCCTCCCTGGTCAGGTAAATCAGCCAAATTCTCTCCTTCAGTATGGCACTAAGAACCGGGAGACCGTCACTCAACGCTAAAGTTACTGCACGTCTGATATGAGGACGGAAATATGTATTGCGTATACGACTGTACTATGCTGAGAAGGTGCGTTGATGATGTGGTAGCTCATGCTTGGTGCATTAACGGAAGAATTGGGGTTAATATAGGCTGATCACAGTTTCCAATGGAGCTTCACCAAATATAAAAATTGCTATCATTAGCCAAATTTTAAAGGTAGACGGGTACAGAAATGCACCCGTCTACCTATCCTCAGTTAGACTCTGAACTGCCCGACAAGACCGCGTAGCTCTTCACCTAAACGGGCCAGTTCAGCGCTGGCACTGGAGGTCTGCTCAGATCCTGTTGCGGTCTGCTCTGAAATGTCTCGAATGTTAACCACATTCCGAGTGATCTCTTCAGATACTGAACTTTGCTCTTCAGCTGCTGTGGCAATCTGAGTGTTCATGCTTACAATGGTTTCCACGGCATGGGTGATGGATGTCAAAGATTCACCTGCATTTTGCGCTTGATTTACTGTGGAAGTTGCACGTTCAAGGCTTTGTCCCATAGCGTTTACAGCTTGTTCGGCACCACTTTGCAAGGCATCGATAAGACTTTCAATTTCTGTTGTCGATTCCTGGGTGCGTTGCGCCAGGGTTCGTACCTCATCAGCGACTACAGCAAAACCGCGACCTTGCTCACCAGCACGGGCGGCCTCAATAGCGGCATTCAGTGCCAATAGGTTGGTCTGTTCAGCAATACCCTTGATGACATCCAGTACCGTACCGATGTTTTCACTGTCATTCTTGAGTTTTTCAATAACGGAAGATGACTTTTCAACTTTGTTTGCTAACTCACTAATTGCTTGTATGGTGCTGGCTACCACCTGATTGCCGGTCTTGGCTTCATTGTCAGCCTCGGCTGCTGCGCTGGAGGCCTCTTCTGCATTGGCAGCCACTTCTTGAGTTGTTGCCGTCATTTCGGTGATGGCGGAAGCGACTTGCTCGGTTTCCTGTTTCTGGTGATTCACTCCGGCAGTGGTCTGCTCAGTCACTGCTGCCATCTCTTCAGCCGATGAGGCTAATTGCGATGTGGCATCGGCAATTTTACCAATAATGCCCTGGAGTTTCTCAACGAAAATGTTGAAATTATTACCCAGGTTGCCGACTTCATCGGTGCTGTTAACAGGTACACGTTTGGTCAGATCACCTTCGCCTTCTGCAATATCTTGGAGCATGGCATTGGTCTGCTTAATAGGTGTTACAATCCCACGCATAACAATGTAGGCCACAACCAAACCTACGACAGTGGCAATCAACGTCAAAATACCAATATGGGTTTTGGTATTCCGTACACTGGTTTCGACCACGGTGCCTTGGTCAGTCAGAGAGGCAAATACGCTATCTCGTAGTTTGACTGAGTTGTTCGCCATAATAGGGCCGTTTTTGTCGAGAATGTCGGTCACACCGGCGTTACGCGCTTTAATGGCAGTCACCACTTGAGCAAAAGCATCTTGGTAGATGCCGACAGCTTCAATGGCACCCAGGGTCAGGCGGCGACGTTCCGGGTTCTCCAGATTTGATAAGAGTGTTTGTAAACCTGATTTGGCCATATCCAATTCTGAAGTGACGCGCTCCTTGGCTTTATCATCATTGGTTGTCAGGAAACGGGAGGCGTACAGACGTCCCAATAGCAAGTTTTTTTGAGCCTCACCTGCATAATAAGCTGCTGTAGCATCTCCATCTTGGAAGGCGGATTTCATAACTTTGGAAAGGGATTTTTCAATAAAAGGGCCTTTAACATTAAGTACGCTGTTAACAATCTCGTGGCGTTTATTCATGTTGGTGACAACAATCTTATGAAAGGCATCGTTATACTGCTTGTTAAGACTATCGATTTCGCCCAGCAGCTTGACGCGATCAGGGTGTTTAATTTCATCACGCGCCTTGGCCATTATCGCTTGCATATCCTTTTCGGCGTCATTGAAGGTATCGATGGCCTCTTTTCTTGAGGTCTTAATGTAATCTTTTACTTGCAGGCGCTTGCGATAAACTTGGCGCATAACCTTGGCTGCCGTACCGGCATCTGGTGCCAGATCTTGAGTGATTCCTATTACCTTTTCGTCGATATTATTCAAATCAATAAAAGCCATACCGCCTAAAATTATCAATAGCGTAATAATAAGCACCGGCGAGATCATAGCCTTAATACTGATTTTTAAATTTCGGAACGCTCTAAATGCCTGATTCATTGTTGTTACCCCTGGGGTGTTTTTTCTTACTGATAAAGCCGTCCGTGCAATGATCTCCAGCAGATACTATGTGTAAATTGTCTGTTGGTGGATCAACGAGGTAATCCCTAGGTCTTACCTAAGATCTATTAATAAATTGTGATTAAGCTCTATCTGTTTATTAGTGAATCGGTGAGGTAATCCCCAGGTTTTACCTGAGGGAATTTTACAAAATTCCAACTAGGGCCTGTTAACACTAATTTGATTATCACTGCCAAAGCCATTTTTTTGTTCAGCAAGGCAGAAGGAGCGCTGTGTAGTGAGCCTACATAAGCGACTGATAACGCTGCTGGACAAAAAAATGGCCTGGCCCCTCATATATTTAGAAAAGGGGGTTGAGCCTAAAAAAGCACCACTCGGCGTTACTCGTCGCTTATTTGGAACGACCAAACTGCACTCCTCGTGCCTTGATTGGTGCTTTTTTAGGCTCAACAGTGACAATCAAATTAGTGTTAACAGGCCCTAGACAGTCTCTTATTCTGAAAACAGCGAGGCATCACCTTTCCCAACACGGGTTACTTCCGGGGTGTCATCGATCATGTCAATGACAGTGGTCTGCTCGAAGCCGCAGTAACCGCCATCTATCACCAGATCCACCTGATGACCAAGAAGATCGCGCATCTCATAAGGATCAGTCATCGGTTCATTGTCACCGGGGAGGATCAGAGTTGAACTCATTAGCGGCTCCCCCAACTCATCCAGCAGACACTGAGCAATCTTATTGTCAGGAATACGAATACCGATCGATTTCTTCTTTGGATGCTGCAGACGACGGGGGACCTGTTTGGTCGCCTTGAAGATGAAGGTGTAAGCCCCAGGGGTGAGGGTTTTCAGCATACGGTAATGCTGATTACCCACCTTCGCGTAGTTGGAGATCTCAGAGAGATCACGACAGACCAGCGTAAAGTTATGCTTCTCATCCAGTTGCCGGATTCGGCGAATTCGCTCCATTGCCCCTTTGTCGCCAATATGGCAGCCAAAGGCGTAGCTGGAGTCTGTTGGATAGGCGACCAGACCGCCGCCGTGGATGATCTCAACAGCATTGCGAATTAACCTGAGTTGCGGGTTTTCAGGATGAATTTGAAAAAACTGAGCCATTACTTACTTCAAAGTACTAATACTAAGGGATGAAAAAGGGATTATGCGGATAGGCGGTTGGCAATTAAGGTCCAGTCGCGCCAGATGGGCACCACCCCAGAGGGTAGTTCGGCCAGACGCCCTAACTCTGCCCAAGAATTTTCCGGGCCATGGTAGTCAGAGCCTTGAGAGCCTTTGAGGCCAAAATCGATAGCGTGGCGGGCCATGGTGAAGTTGTCGTCCCGGCTGTGGCTGCCCGATACCACTTCGATGGCATCGCCACCCGCCTCTACAAACTCACCGATCAAGCGGCGCAATTTAGTGCGCGTGAATGGGTAGCGAGCAGGATGGGCAATCACCGCTTGGCCACCAGCAGCCTTGATCCAACCCACGGCAGCGCTCAACTCGGCCCACTCCCCAGGCACATGCCCTGGCTTGCCACGGGTCAGGTATTTTTGGAATACTTTTTTAGTTTCAGATACATAGCCTTGATTTACGAGAAATCGCGCGAAGTGAGTACGGCTAACCAGTTTGCCATTAGAAAGCGCCTTGGCGCCCTCATAGGCACCCTCTATACCTACCTTGGCCAGACGGCGTCCAATCTCTTCGGCGCGCCAATCACGAAACTGACGCAATGGCGCCAAGCCCTCTTGTAATGTCTGGCACTGAATATCTACTCCCAATCCGACAATATGCACCACCTGGCTATTCCAGGTGACTGAGATCTCAATACCGGGAATCAGCTCCAATGGCCGGTTTTCGGCGGCAGTCAGCGCCTCAGCGATACCTTCGGTGGTGTCGTGATCCGTAAGGGCCAGCACATCCACCCCCGCTTCAACGGCGCGCATAACCAGCTCGGTGGGCGTTAAAGTCCCATCGGAAGCGGTCGAATGACTATGTAGATCGATTTTCAATGTCATTTGCGGATTGTACCCTAAAGCCCCATGTTAAAGCCCAGCTATTTAACGCTGACAGCGTTCAGCCCTATTTAACAGGCCCTAGACAGTCTAGAATGCCCACATGAATACAATTCCACCTGCTGATATAAACTGGTTTGCCGAGCGCTTCTCCGCACTCTCTAATGAAATGCTGGAGAATTGGCGTGACGCTGGTGAGCCGACCATCGGAGACGAACCCTCCCCGGATCTACTGACCAGCGCCATGTCCCAGCTCCTCGAACTCCTGCAGTTGATCGACAGAGGAACCCCGTATCCCCATCCCGACAGTGCTTTTCAAGAGGACCCGGATATTACCGAACTGGGTGGTTATGGCCTTAGCATCCTTGAGGAATTTGTCACCCTGGCCGAGGCATTCAATATGCCCGACCAGATCAGCCACTGGGAGCAGTTGGCTATCGCCTTTAGCCGTTGGGTGATACAACACGACGGTGAGGTGGCGATTCTCTCTGCCGTCGTTAATGGCCTGGCCAGAATTGCCAACCAGAGCAGCGAGCAAAATCTGTTGGAGAGACTGCACGGGGTAATAAATGAAATTACCAACGCCGTCCCACTCTCACTGATTGAAGGGGGTGAAAACGATGAAAACCTTGAACCCTGGCGTATTCTGCTTTTTAATCGCGCCATTATCGCAACCCGAATTTTCTCACCCCGACTTATGGACGAGGCCTTTACAACCCTGACCGAGTATTTCCCCAACGAAGCGCCAGACTTTTTTCGTGAAGGAATTGAACAGCTCGACATCCAAGGTTATCCAACTGAGGTGCGAGAGGTGATGGAACGATACTACCGCGACTGGCCCGTGAAACGGACACTACATTAAGAGTTACCCTGTCGATGAAGTTTTTAACCGATTTTTTCCCCATTCTGCTCTTCTTTATCGCTTACAAATTGTACGATATCTATGTCGCCACCGCTGTAGCGATCGGCTCTTCCCTGATCCATGTGGGTGTCCAGTGGCTCCGCCACCGCAAAGTGGAGAAGATGCACCTGATCACCTTGCTACTGCTGATCGTCTTTGGAGGGATGACTCTGCTGTTGCGGGACCCTCTGTTTATCAAATGGAAGCCAACCGTGGTGAACATTCTTTTCGGACTTGTCTTCATCGGCAGCCAATTCATCGGTAAAAAGACCATTGTGGAGCGGATGATGGGCCATGCGGTTGAGCTACCCGGCGCTGTTTGGATACGCCTTAACACTGCCTGGGGCCTGTTCTTTATGGCCATGGCGGCGCTGAATCTCTATGTCGCTTACAACTTTGCCGAAGAGACCTGGGTCAACTTCAAACTATTTGGCATGCTGGGCATGACCTTCCTGTTTGTCATCCTCCAGTCTTTCTATATCGCCAAACACATTCAAGAACAGCAGAACACGCAGAAGGAGTCATAAATGCTATACGCCATCATGGGAACTGATCGGGAAGATAGCCTGGATGCCCGCATGAAGGTGCGACCGGAGCACATCGAGCGCATCAAGGCGCTACAAGCCGATGGCCGACTGCTGCTGGCGGGGCCGCACCCGGCCATTGACAGCGAAGACCCCGGCCCGGCGGGCTTTAGCGGCAGCCTGATTGTGGCTGAATTCGACAGCCTGGAAGAGGCCCACGCCTGGGCGAATGAAGACCCTTACACCACCAGCGGAGTCTTCTCCGAAGTGATCGTCAAACCGCTCAAAAAAGTTCTGCCTTAAGCTGAATCCCGGGAGTTTTCATGAGAAAAAGTAAAATATTCAGTCTCACGACAGCGGCTTCTCTATTACTGGTCTACAGCGCCGTATCAACAGCGCAGTCAGTGCCACCGGAAAAAACACTGATCTCGGTTAATGGCGAGGCAATCTCCCAAGCCCTTTACCAGGGATACTACAGCGGCCGTCAAGCTGAGCGCGAGCAACCACTCGAAGAGCAAGAGCGCATTGCCCTGCTCAATGAGTTGGTCAACTACACCCTGCTGGCGCAAGACGCCACCGTCAGCAAACTCGACCAACAGCCGCACGTTGCCGCAAAAGTTCTATTGGAGAGACGCAAAGTGCTGGCCAGCGCGGCGATCAAGCAGTACTTTGATAATAACCCCATCACCGAACAGACACTGAAGGCACGATACGCTGAGCAGTACGAAAAAGCAGTCAATAAAGAGTACAAAACCCGCCATATCCTGTTGGAGACAAAACAGGATGCGGAGAGTGTATTATCAGCCCTCAAAGAGGGTGGCGATTTCAGTGAACTGGCCAAGTCCCACTCCAAGGACACTTCAGCCACATCCGGTGGCGATCTCGCCTGGTTTTCAACGGGACAACTGCTGCCGGAGATCGAAGCCGCCGTGGCCCAACTGCAGACCGGCAGCTATACCCCAGAGCCTGTCAAAACAGATTTCGGTTGGCATATCGTGATACTGGATGAGACCCGGAACGTCGCGCCACCCAATTTTTCGGAAATGCGCGGTGTACTGCTCCAGGAGATGAAGCGCGCCCAGCTCAACGACTATATTCGAAGCCTGCGGGAAAAGGCGAATATTGAGTTTGCTGAACAGACAGCAAAGCAATAACTTAGCCGCCAGTCATTGACATCACCCGAACCACCTGTTCGGGTTTTGAGTTGAATTCGTGCTTCTCGGGTTTGGCCTGAATCGCCTCTAGAATAGCCTGCTCCAGCTCTTCATCACTGAGACCTTGGCGCATCAGCGGTCTCAACTCAACTTTGTCATGCTGCCCCAGACAAAGGTAGAGAGTGCCTTCGGACGAGAGACGCACCCGGTTGCAGTCCTCACAGAAGTGCTGGGACATTGGGGTGATAAAGCCTATTTTAAGACGGCCACCTACCACTTTGAGATACTTCGCGGGACCAGCGCCGGTCATTTTGGCTGGCTCCAGCTCAAAACGTGCTTCCAGCAGTTTGCGGAGCTCATCCATACTGACATAGCGACTGGTCGCTTCCTGACCCGCGGCGCCAATCGGCATAGTCTCGATGAAGCGTAAGGTAAAGCGGTTCTCCAGGCAGAAGTCGACCATATCCCCCACTTCATCGAAGTTGAGGTCACGCATCACAACCATATTGATCTTGATCGGATGGAGCCCAGCCGCTTTAGCGGCCATCAAACCATCAATGACCTTATTCAGATCGCCTTGGGTGATTTGTCGGAATACCTCTGGTTTGAGGGAATCGAGACTGACATTGATTCGGGAGACCCCCGCCTCTTTCATGGTCTTGGCGTGCTGAGCAAGTTGCGAGGCGTTGGTGCTCATGGAGAGATCCTCAACCCCCGGCAGCGCCCCAATACGGGTCACCATTTCGCCGATATCGCGCCGCACCAGCGGTTCACCACCGGTAAAACGGATCTTACTGACGCCCATTTGGCTGAAAATGCCAACCAACCGCACCATCTCATCCAATGTCAATTTGTTTTCGTTATCCGCAAAGTCTTTAAAGCCTTTGGGGATACAGTAAAAACAGCGGAAATCACAGCGGTCCGTGACAGACAGTCGCAAATACTCAATTTTTCGTCCGAATCGATCGATCAGCTCTGGCATTGCAGGACCTTTATAGCAGCGCGTGTTTTGCGGGATTATAGACGAAGACAGCAATCCTGCGGAGATATTCCACTGGATTGCTGTCCCAAATCAAGACACTCTTTTTAAGGGTATATCCCTGTATTTGAGCAAGACCTTAGTGCGCTGCAACCTCATCGGTTGCCGGGTCATAGCCGGCAGGCAGACTATGGGCGATGCCTTTATGGCAATCGATACAGGTTTTAGTCGGTTTCTCACCGTCCACCGCTTCCCAATAGTGGGGGTCATGGGCGTCGGCACTGCGGCTATCCTGCTTGTCCAGGTCCATAGAGACGAACTTATGGCAGTTACGGCACTCACGTGAGTCGGTCTCTTTCATGGCGCGCCATACATTCTGAGCCAGTTCCAAGCGTTTCTCCTCGAACTTCTCTGGCGTATCAATCGTGCCCATGAACTTATGGTAAAGCTCATTACTTGCCTGGATCTTTCTCACGATCTTATGCACCCACTCTTTCGGCACATGGCAATCCGGGCAGGTTGCGCGTACACCGGTACGGTTAGTGAAGTGGACAGTCTCTTGCAACTCCTGATAGACGGTCTGTTCCATTTCATGACATGAAATACAGAACTCTTCGGTGTTGGTCCACTCCATCACGGTATTGAAGCCACCCCAGAGAATGATACCCAGGACAACACCTATCACCAGGGTACCGAATACACCGCGTTTTGCAGCTTTAGTCATAATTATTACTCTTCAAACATACAGATCGGCCATTATCCAAAAACAGCCATTACTTACATTCACTCGGGCATCCTGGCCTCTTACGAGGCCAGGCATAACCCAATCTACTTACTTCGCGCCAACAAAGGTGTTCTCAACCAGTGGTTTTGCCTCAACTTGTGGTGCATGGCACTGATTACAGAAGTAACGTCTGGATGAGACGGTTTCCTGCACTTTACCGTCACGAGTTACATAGTGACTATCACCCGCTTTAGGCGCCTTTTTCTCCTTATAAGTCTTTTCAGAGTGGCACTTCATGCAGGTGTTAACTTTCATATTGATCTGCTCTTTATCGATCTTGTGAGGGATCATAGGAGGCTGGATCTTGTAACTGCGATCGATATTGCCTTTAACGATCATCTGCTTCTTTTTCTCAGGAGCCTTGGAGTCTTCCGTCAGCGCCTGATCACCGCGAAGGAATTCAACACCCGAAACGGCTGTTCCGGAAAATACGATGGTCGCCAGAACAACCATTAGGGTTATGATTGATTTCTTCATCTCTATCTCCATCAAACTTAACTGTTTGAAAAATCTTTCCTCTCAGTCACATCAGCCCAGCTTAATGCTGCTGTGCTGTGCTATCTGAAACGTTATTCATCCCAACTTCATCAGAAGAGCGTTTACCAAAGTTGAAAACATCCTTCGCACAAACATCGATACAGCGACCACAGTTGGTGCAATTGGAAGAGAGAATCACCGGCCCCAAGCCTTTATCCGCACCTTTCAATGCAGGCTTGATTACCTGGGCTTCCGGGCAGACAACAAAGCAGTCCATACAGTCGTTACACTGCTCACGCTTGGCTGCGACTACCTTTAGTGGACTCTTGCTACCCAGCAGGCTGTAGAAAGCGCCAACCGGACACAAGCGACCACACCAGCCATCTTTGCTGATCAGCAGATCGAACAGAAAGATGCCCAGTATCAGCACCCACGCCATTCCGAGGCCAAACACAATGCCGCGAAACATCATGGATACGGGATTGAACAGCTCCCAAACAATCGAGCCCGTAATGAGCGGGAGAATGAGGGTCATGCCCAACATCCAATAACGGGTACTGCGATTGATACGTGAACTGCTCTTGATACCGAGTTTTCTGCGCAACCAGGAAGCTGCATCGGTCACCATATTTACCGGACAGACCCATGAGCAGTAGACTCGTCCACTGACTAACAGATAAAACCCGATGACAATGATCACACCGATAATAGCGTCCTTATGAGGCTCCACACCTGCCAGAATTGCCTGCAATAGAATATGCGGATCGGTAAGCGGTATAACATCCAGCGTCATGCTGGCTGCTAAATTCCCCTTAACTACCTTCATATTTTCCAATGCTGGCCACATTTCCAACAAGCTGTTCCAAAAGGAAGCCAAAGCCCCTGCATCTGTAGCTGACTGATAGCCAGGTAACGCCGGCAACAGAAAAAGACCGAGGATACTTAATTGGCTTATGCGACGCAGGATCAGCCATTTATGGGCTCCAAACCAGCCCTTGGCTTGAATGGCTTCTACGCCAACTTCTAACTGCTTGGCCATCACTTATCCTCCAGTCCACGGTTCAGGGTATCTAACGGGTTCGAGGAGATAGGCAATTCAGCATCCTCCTTCGACTCGATAATCAACCCTTCGCCCTGCAAGTCATAGCGCACCCCTTCCGGTAGGTTGTATTGATGCTCTATGTCCGGCGCCACCAACGATTTCCCAGCGTTCTCCTTCTCTTCCCAGCCGATTCGATAGTGTTTGCCCAGTTCTCCTTTTGCCAGATGCATTGGGAAAACTTTGATAGCCGCCTCTTCGAGAATGCACGCCTTTTCGCAGAGTCCACAACCGGTACAAGCATCGGAGTGCACGACTGGTATAAACAGTGCGTGCTTGCCTGAGCGGTCATTGTGTTGATACTCCAACGTAATGGCGTCACCACGAATCGGGCAGATATTGAAACAAACCTCACAGCGCAGTCCGAGAAAAGCGATACAGGTCTCTTGGTCCACAAGAACCGCAAGTCCCATACGCGAATCCCTGATGTCAGTAAGACTATGATCCAAGGCGTTGGTCGGACAGACCGGAATGCAGGGAATATCCTCACACATCTCGCATGGACCGGTTCGGGCAGTGAAATACGGCGTACCTGTCGGTACATCATCACCCAGTTGACCCAGTTTAAGAATGTCGTAGGGACAGTCCCTCACACACAGTCCACAACGGATACACGCGCCGAGGAATTCATCCTCGGGTAATGCGCCCGGCGGACGGATCGCCATGGCAGGCAAGGCATCGGCTTTATTGGCATAAAAACCGAGCCCCATACCCATCAGCCCCACACCACAGGCAGTCTTGAGCATATCGCCCATGAACTGACGGCGGTTGACGCCTTTAGTCTTGCTTTTAGCTGAATCTGACATCTTCGTACTACTCTATGTTATCGATCCGGCACCTGTTTCAACTTAAGTAAGCGACTCGACCCACCCATAAGCGGGTCGAGTAACAGCTACTTATGCTCTACTGATTTTCACCGCACACTTCTTGTAGTCGGTCTCTTTTGACAATGGATCAGTTGCATCCAGAGTCAACTTGTTGACCAAGCGGTGAGCATCAAACCATGGGATGTAAACCAGACCTTCCGGCGTACGGTTACGACCGCGTGTCTCCACACGGGCAACCAGTTCACCACGACGTGTCTGAAGTTTGGCCATCTGCCCCTGACGCAGTCTGCGTTTCTTCGCGTCTTTCGGGTGCATGTAGACCACTGCATCAGGTACCGCACGATACAGTTCAGGTACACGACGAGTCATGGAACCGGAGTGCCAGTGCTCAAGCACACGACCGGTACAGAGCCACAGATCGTACTCTTTATCCGGGCTTTCCGCGGCAGGCTCATAAGGTGCTGTAATGATGTTGGCGCGACCGTCCGGCTTACCGTAGAACTTAACGCCTTCACCTTTAGCAACATGTGGATCATAACCTTCACGGAAACGCCACAGAGTCTCTTTACCGTTGATCACCGGCCAACGCAGACCACGTACCTTGTGATAGGTATCGAAATCTGCCATTTCGTGACCTTTCTTGATGATGTCCGGCGCCGAGTTGAACAGACGATACTCTTCAAACAGACCTTTCTGAGGATAGAACCCGAAGAGAGCCATCTCATCGTTTTCGTAGACATTGCCGTCGGTGTCTTTAACTTCCTGCACAGGGAACTTGTTTACCTCACCGTTGGCATAGAGTACGTCGAACAGGGTCTTGCCCTTGTACTCAGGCGCTTTGTCCAGCAGTTCTGCAGGCCAAACCTCTTCCATCGTGAAGCGTTTGGAGAACTCCATGATCTGCCACAGGTCAGAACGGGCTTCACCCGGCGCTTTAATCTGCTGACGCCAGAACTGGGTACGACGCTCAGCGTTACCGTAGGCGCCCTCTTTCTCGGCCCACATAGCGGTAGGCAGAATCAGATCAGCAGCCTGAGCAGATACAGTTGGGTATGGATCAGATACGGTGATGAAGTTATCCGGGTTACGCCAACCGGGATAAGACTCTTCATTCATGTTGGCCGCAGCCTGCATGTTGTTGTTACACATGACCCAGAAGGTATTCATTTTGCTGTCTTTCAGCATGCGATGCATCAATACAGCGTGATAACCCACTTTACCGTTCAGTGTGCCTTCAGGCAGTTTCCAGATCTTTTCCGAGAATGCGCGGTGTGGCGCTTTCTTAACTACCAGGTCTGCAGGCAAGCGATGGCAGAAAGTACCTACCTCACGAGCCGTACCACAGGCAGAAGGCTGACCGGTCAGAGAGAATGGACCATTACCGGGCTCAGAGATCTTGCCCATCAGCAGATGGATGTTGTAGACCAAACCGTTGATCCAGACACCACGGGTATGTTGGTTCATACCCATGGTCCAGTAGGAGACCACTTTCTTCTTCGGATCGGCGTAGAGCTTAGCCAGTTTTTCCAGCTTGTCTTTCGGCACACCGGAAATTTCATGTGCTTTATCGACGGTGTATTCCGCAACAGAAGCAGCATACTCATCAAAGCTGATTTTGCTCAGTTTACCTTTTCCGGCATTCTTAGCAGCCTTCTCAAGAGGATGCTCAGGACGCAGACCATAACCGATGTCGGTAGGTGTCTTGGTAAAGTTTACATGCTGATCCAGGAACGCCTTGTTATAGGCCTTGTTCTGGATAATGTAGTTAGCGATGTAGTTGGCGATCGCCAGATCTGACTGCGGAATGAAGACCATACCGTTATCGGCCAGCTCAAAACAGCGATGCTCATAAGTAGAGAGCACATGTACTTCACTATCAGGCTTAGTCAGACGGGTATCCGTCAGGCGTGACCAGAGAATCGGATGCATCTCTGCCATATTGGCGCCCCACAGAACAAACGCATCAGCGTGTTCCAGGTCGTCATAGCAACCCATGGGCTCATCGATACCGAAAGCACGAATGAAAGCACCTACTGCAGAGGCCATACAGTGGCGAGCGTTTGGATCGAGGTTATTGGAACGCAGACCGGCTTTCATGAACTTGGAAGCGGCATAGCCTTCCCACACCGTCCACTGACCGGAACCGAACATGCCGACGCGGGAGGTCATCTTATCGACCGGCTTACCGGCATTCTCTTCCATGCTCTTCTTAATGGCTTTTTTCCAGTGCTCAGCCATTACATCGAAGGCTTCATCCCAAGAGACTGGCTCAAACTTGCCGTCTTTTGCGTATTTGCCACCAGACTTTCTCAGCAGAGGCTGAGTCAGACGATCCTTACCGTACATAATCTTGGGCAGGAAATAACCCTTGATACAGTTCAGACCTTTATTAACTGGTGCATCAGGGTCACCCTGACTGGCTACCATCTGGCCATCTTTCACACCAACCAATACCGAACAGCCGGTACCGCAAAAGCGACATGCGATCTTATCCCAACGGATACCATCGGCATCGGCGGCGGCAGCGGTTTTAATACCGGGCAGCGTTACACCTGCCGCAGCGGCTGCGGCTGCAACCGCATTGCTTTTTACGAAATCACGCCTAGTTAGTTTCACTGGAGTACCTCCTCGTTAGCAGCGTCTTCCCCACAGTAGTGGTAGATCATCACAGTACTGATGACACCATCCACATTGTTAAAACTGGTCAAAGTATCGGCGAGCGCATCGTCTTCAGTCCCCTCAATGGTGACTATCAACTTGCCCTCTTCCTGTCCACCGTGTACTTCAACACCCGAAAATTCTTGTAACCGGTCGGTCACTACCGCGGCCTGCTCCGGTTTTGCATGAACAATTGCACTACACAGATTCATTACATTAATACCCCTTCACGCAACTTGATCGCGCACATATTTGTTTGAAAACGTAATGGTTTTTACGGGACACACAGCCAAGCACTCTCCACAACCGGTACACTCCTCAGATTCCAGTTGTGGTTCAGCTTTGCCGCCCGGCATAAGAGAGAAACGGATCGCTCTGGGCTCACAGATATCGGAGCAGGCACGACAGACAATGCCGTTCAGCGAGAGGCAACCTGCCTCAAACTGAGCGACCACCGACCAGGCCTGGTCAACATCAAGATCGTCAGACTTCAACGCGCCAGGTTTACAGACTTGTACGCACTCCCCACAGAAGTCGCACCCCTGGTGGGTGAAATCGACAATGGGGTATTGGCCAGGACCGGGGTTAATGATCTTCTGCGGACAGGCGCTGACACAGTCGCCGCAGCGATCGCAGGCATCGATAAACTGAAGTTCGGGAATAGCCCATGGTGGACGTAACGGTTCGTCCACCTGAGTGAAATTACCTCTAACAAAATGAGATCTACTGGTATCGTGCGCCATGGTGCTGTGTATCTATCTCTATGGCGCAGGATTCTCCCAATTTGCTAATGGATTAGCATTGACGTCGATCAATCTAAATCTCAACTAACCCATTGATATTTCAATAAATTTATCCGACTAAAAGAGTCAGGAATACCACTTTATAGGTATATTGATCTCGAAGGCATAATGTTTAAAAAAAACAGCAAAAAAACTCTATTTGAGCTCTAAAAACAGACATATAGTATTGTTATTAAAGATTTTTCAAAGACAAAGCCATCCCCCCCGGAAGCGGAACTACTTCACAAAACAATAGGCACATCAGCGATAGGGGTATTAGAAAAAATGGGAAAAAAAGTATTTTTATTTTTTAGTTACCACATTAGTGGTAGGTAATTATACCAATAAATATCCCCAAAACCCTTGAGCCATGATGGCGATGCTCAGAGCCCTAAGGTTTGTGCCCAATGCAAGTCTAGGGATTTACGGATATCACTTTCGCCGTCGACTGTCCTGCACACTCCTGCTTCAGGAATTCAAGGTACTGATCCTCATTCATGGGCGCCCCAAAATAGTACCCCTGAAACAGTTGGCACCCCTTCTTGCGCAGAAACTCAAGCTCCTCTCTACGCTCCACTCCTTCAGCAATCGCTTCCAGGCCAAGCTGATCAGCCATTGTCAGAATGGTCTCGACAATTTTTGCATCACTGGGATCTTCCGGCACATCCTTCACAAACGAGCGATCAATTTTAATCTCATCCAAAGGCAGTCGTTTCAGGTAGGCAAGGGATGAGTAACCGGTACCGAAATCATCGATAGAGAAACGTACACCAATCTTCTTCAGCGCCTCCATCTTCTGCACCGTGGAATCGAGATCCTCAATCAGCATCCCCTCGGTCACCTCCAACGTAAGCACATTCGGGTTGACCCCCACCTCGGCCAGAGTCTGCTCCACGGTAAAGGCAAAATCGCTTTGACGAAACTGCACCGGACTGACGTTGACCGCGATACGATTCATCATGGAACAGGGAGCCTCCTTCTGGAAGCGCTTAAACTGTCGCAGAGTATGCTCTAACACCCAACCGCCAATAGAGATGATCTGGCGTGACTCCTCAGCCATGGGGATAAACTCATCGGGTGGAATAAATCCACGCTCCGGGTGTTGCCAGCGCAGCAGCGCTTCGGCGCCGATAATGGAACCGGAGGTGTGCACTTGCGGCTGAAAAAAGACCTTCAGGTGATGGTGACGCTCGGCTTGACGCAGGTCGTTAATGATCTTGAGGCGTTCATCCGCCGCCAGTTGCATACTGGGCAAGAAGAAACGAATGGTATTACGACCGGAATCCTTGGCCCGATACATCGCCGTATCCGCGGCGCGCAGCACATCGGTGGGCGTCTCATCGCCCATTGGAAACAGCGCGATACCGATACTGGGGGTAACGTGCAGACTACGGCTCTGGATTGAATAAGGCTCGGAGATAGAGGCGCGAATCTTCTCAGCCAGCGCCTGCACCAAATTCACCGCCTCATTGGTATCGTCATCAATTTCGGAGATGAGAATCACAAACTCATCACCACCCAGGCGTGAAACCGTATCCTCTTCCCGCAACGCTCTCTTCATGCGTTGGGCAACCTGCTTGAGCAGCTCATCCCCGACTGGATGGCCAAGCGAATCGTTAATATTTTTGAAATTGTCCAGATCGAAAAAGAGCAGTGCGCCAATATGACCGTGGCGCTTACTCTGAGCCAACACCTGGGTCAACCGATCAAGCAGCAGACGGCGATTAGGCAACTCCGTCAACGGATCAAAATTGGCCTGCCGTTCAATGATCGCGGCAGAGCGCTTATATTCAGTCACATCTTCCGCCAGCAGCAGATAGCCGATCAAATCCTGATCACTGCTCCAAATCGGTGAAATACGTGAATCGATATATTGGATGGCGCCGTTTTTCTCCTGCTCCATGGAAAAGCGGTACTCACCCTCCTCTTTGGCCACCCTCAACGCCTGCTCGATTCGATGACGTCCAATGCCCAATGATGCGTGCAGTTCACGGATACTGCTTCTCATGATCCTGCTGGAGGCGAAATGAAAAATGCTCTCGGCCGTCGAATTGAAATAGTTGATGGTGAAATCGGTATCGGTCGCTATGATACCGACAGTGCTGGTTGAGCGGAGGATACTGTCCAGATAGGCGCTCTTCTCGCGCAGTGACTGCTCAACCATAATAAGATCGGTCATATCCTGAATAGAGCCGATCATCTTTATCGACTCACCCTGGTCACTCTTCAGCACCTTGCCGATCACATGCACATGCTTGATCTGCCCTTCCGGCGTCTGAATACGGTGCACCATGTCAAAGGGGATACCTTCATCCACCGCGCGCTGTGCATTCTCAGTCACCAAGTGTTTGTCGTCAGGGTGGATAAAATCGAGGAACGTCTGCTGACCGATAGAAAACTCCCCCTCCTCCACATCAAACAGCGCATAGACCCCTTGCGACCAGAACATCTTGCGCTCGGCAATATTCCACTCCCAGTAACCTATTTTGGCCACACGTTGGGCATGATCCAGGCGGTTTCGGGTCTGTTCCAGCTCATCAGACTGGCTGGCAATCGCCTCAAGCTGTTTATTGATCAACTTATTCTTGCGCGAAAAGATAAACAGGGTGTAGATCTGAGTGATCAGCAACATTACGCCGGCTATCACCAGCGATACGATAATCCCCTGATAATACTTCTTAAAAAAGCTGATCGGTTTGCTGGTGACATCAAGCACCAACGGAAGCGTTTGTGAGGCGACCGCATCACTTTCGGCACCCTGCAAACCGCTGCTATCAACCGGGGAGGTAGCAGCCTCACTACCCATTTCAGACGGCGGCAATGATCCAATATCGCCCGTTAGCGCACGCTCCTGCGCTAATCCGTAAGACGATGCCATAAAAAGCAATAGTAGTAATGTAAGTCTCAGCCAACCCATAGCTACCACGATTCGCAACAACAACCCGTGAGATTTATTCCTAAAATCTAGCGACCAACTACTTGGAATATTGAACAACTACACCAGCAGCCATGCTATCTTATTGTTTTACCTGATTAATTAAATGGGATTCTTCAAGGCCCATACCGCTGCTTCCACGCGTGAATGCAAATTCAGCTTGCGCAGCAGGTGCTTCACGTGCACCTTCACCGTTCCCTCCGAGATATCCAACTCCCGGGCGATCAATTTATTGCTCAATCCCTCAGAAATCAACTTAAGAATTTCACTCTCCCTATCGGTGAGATCGGCGCCGGCTATCGTCTTCGGCGCTTTCTGCTCTTCCCGCAACGCATGGGCCAGCAGTTGAGTCAGGCGTTCACTGATCACAATCTGGCCAAATACAGCGCTGCGCAGACACTCCAGCGTATCCTCAGGCTCCATGTCCTTGAGCAGGTAGCCATCTGCACCCAGGCGCAGCGCGGCGATGACATCTTCCTCATTATCGGAGACCGTTAGCATCAGTACCCGCGAATCGATATCTTTTGATTTGATCGCCTGCAGTGTCTCCAGTCCGGACATCCCCTTCATATTGATATCCAGCAAAATGATATCCGGATTTAGCTCCTCCGCAATTTTCAGACCGTCCACACCATTGGCCGCTTCCCCAACCAGCACCAGGCTATCTTCCATATCAATCAGATCACCCACCCCCTTGCGGAAAAGCGGGTGGTCATCAATTGTTACTACCGTATACTTCTCATCACTCGTCATTATCGACCTATTTCTTTACTTATATATTAGTTTGAATACTGAGTTGTTCTTCATGTGCGGTAAACGATAGCTTCACCTGAGTGCCTCCCCTTTCAGGCTCGCTAATCTCCAACTCTCCCCCCAACCATTCGGCCCGCTCTTTCATGATCGGCAAGCCGTAATGGAGCATCATATCGCGGTCACTGGCGATACCCACGCCATTGTCCTCGACTAAAATTGTCACATCTCCGCTCTCACTGCAATCCAAATGGACCAATGCGTGGGTGGCATCGGCGTGTCGAATGACATTAGAGAGCGCTTCCCTAATAATCTGCAGTACATGGATCTCGGCGTTGGGGTTGAGCTTGCGGCTGATCAGGCGATTGTCCAGTTCAATGCGAATACCGCTGCGCTCCCTGAACTCAGAGACAGTATCTTCCAGCGCAACGCCCAAACCCGCCTCACTAATGCGCAGACGAAAAGTGGTGAGCAATTCGCGCAATTGCCGATAGGCGCCATTCAACGCGGTACGCAACACGTTGCTGACCATCAAAATCTCATCGGTATCCTTCCCGTCATTCAGGTTTTTCTCCAGACGACTCACCTGAATTTTCAGGTAAGACAAGGTCTGAGCCAGGGAATCATGCAGCTCTCTGGCAATAACACTACGCTCCTCCAGCAGTGACACCATGCGACTCTGCACCGCACGCCGCTCCATGTTGATTGCCAAGGCGATATGGCTGGCAACTGTCTCCAGCAATCGGATCTGCCAATCCTCCAGCGCCTGATCCTCCCCATCCGCAACCTCTATCAGCAATACACCATACTGCTCATCCTGATCTTTAATCGGCGTCGAGAAGATCGGGCGGCGGTTTTGCGACAAAGTCACCAAGTGCGAGGTACCGTCACCATAACAGCGACTACAGTCGAATTCATTCATCACTTCGGTGCCAAACCGGGTAGCCGTACAGACCGTTTTTTGATCAGCAAGACGCTTCAGACAGATCACCCCGCCACGGATATCTATCTGCTGCTCAATATCATTGATCACCGCCTGTAGCACCTCCTGGGTGGGCGGCGACTCACTCAACCGCTTGGCGGTGAGATAGAGCAACTCCAACGAGCGATTACTGCGCTCCAGATCAGCAGTCTTCTCATGCACCCGGTGTTCCAGGTCTGCGTAGATCTTGGAAAGATCCTCCGCCATCACATTGAAGGCGTTGGCCAGTTGACCGAGTTCATCCTCATTCAGATACTGACTACGCACAGAGAAATCGCCATGCCGGGCCGCCGTTGCACAGCTAAGCAGCTCTTTCAGCGGTTTCAGGATGCTCTTGTGGGTGAGATACATACTGACTATCGCCACCAACAGAATCAGAATCAGCGACACGATCTGAATCAGCCGCAGTTGCTGGATCTTCTGCTCGGCATCCAGCTCCAGCACCTTCACAAAGTGGTGTATCGACTGAACGAAATCATCCACGTTATAGAGGTAATACTGGCGTTGCACGCTCATTTGGCCGCCATTCAGCTCATTCCCCTGCTCGGCCATCAAATAGCTGACATACTGGCGCAGTTGCGGCTGGATATGCTCCCGCCACTTCCGCTCAACCACGCGATAGGCCTCCTCGACCCGCAGACTCGGCTGCCTCAGGAGCACATTGTGGATGCGCGGGCTAAACAGGCGTTCCTCAAACTCATCCACCAGCGCTTCGGTCTGGGCCCCCACATACTCCGCCGATGTCCCCGTGCCATGCACCAGGCTCGTGGCAATTCGATACGATTGCATGCGTAGCGTACCCGCCTGATTGATCGCCGCCGCATAGCCCTCCGATGTCTGAGTGATGATCACCGAGCTGAGCATACCGACCACCGCCAGAGCGATCAGAATCGCCATGGCGATACCCACCCGCAACAGCAGCGACCGTTTCAAAATTGTGGATTTACCCGAGTTCGACGCCCTATCCATACCCAATCTCATCAGTAGTAGAATCCATTATCACCGCCATACTGATAAAACACCACAACCAGACTGAGAGCCGCCAACCGCACAATGTTCAATAGAGATAAACGATAGAGTTCCCCATCGTCCCCAGCTATGAGAAAATTAGCGGTTTTCCAAACCGAAGCCCGAGTCATACCGCCCGTGTCCGAACCATCAGTAGCAGAATCTCAACCGAATGCCGGTCTCGCCAACCCACTGCAGCCGCCATTACCCACCAAACCGGGTGAAAAGCAGCAGTGGGGACGCCTCTATGGGTTGAGCGACGCGCTGTCCATCAGCAGTGCGGTTGCCCAGCACGACGGGCCGGTGTTGATTATTACCAACGATGTCACCAGCGCCACACAACTGGAAAGCGGGCTGAAGTTCTTTCTTAGCGGCCAACCAATCCCAGTACTCTCGTTTCCTGATTGGGAGACCCTGCCCTACGATGTCTTCTCTCCGCTGCCCGAGTTGATCTCCCAGCGGCTGATGACACTCTACCGCTTACCTAAACTGAACCAAGGGGCGCTGATCGTACCGGTCAGCACTCTGCTGCAGCGGCTGCCGCCCCAGGCGTACATTGAAGGCAACACCTTTCTCTTCTCGGTGGGCGACACCCTGGCGCTCAATCAGATTCGTGACCAACTGACCAAGGCGGGCTATCAGAACGTCTCACAGGTGATGTCCCACGGTGAGTTCAGCGTCCGCGGCTCACTGCTCGACATGTTCCCGATGGGTAGCAATACGCCCTACCGTATCGATCTCTTCGATGACGAGATCGAGAGCATCCGCACCTTCGACCCGGAGACCCAGCGCACCATCGACAAAGTGCAGAAGATCGAGCTGCTACCGGCTCGGGAGTTTCCAATGGACGAGGCGGGCATCACACTGTTTCGCCAAAACTACCGTAATCAGTTTGAAGGCGACCCTCAAACCAGTTTGATCTATCGGGAAGTCTCCGACGGACACGCTATCGGTGGTGTCGACTACTACCTGCCGCTCTTTTTCGAGCAGACTTCAACCCTGTTCGACTTCCTCGCCGACAATCTGCTGATCATTCAGTTTGAGCAGACCCGCGAACAGGCGGAACAGTTTCTGGATCAAGTGAATGACCGTTTTGAGCAGCGCCGCCACGACAATGAGCGCCCACTGCTACCACCTGCTGAACTCTACCTCAGTGGGGATGAACTGGCGGCACGACTCAATAATCAGAGCGGCATCCAGATCCAGCGGCCAGAGATCGCCAGTCGTCGAAAGGGCTTCAGCAGTTTTCACAACTTTCAATCCAAGGCACTACCAGCGCTGAGTATCCAGGCCCGCGCCAACCGCCCGGCAGGCGCTCTGCAGGATTTTGTCGAGAGCCGTGATGAACAGATTCTGTTCCTGGCCGAAAGCCCTGGCCGCCGAGAGATTCTGAAGGAGACGCTGGGCGGTTACGGTATTCGTCCGGCCGTGGTCGACAACTGGCGCCAGTTCCGCGATGAACAACCGAAGCTGGCCCTGGCCGTCTCACCACTGGAACAGGGGCTTTGGCTGGATAACCAGCAACTGATCATCATCACCGAGACCCAGCTATTGGGTGAGCGGGTCAAACAGGAGCGCCGCCGCAAAGCCAAATACCGCGACAGCGACCAGATCGTGCGCAACCTCACCGAACTGCACGTTGGCGCACCGGTAGTGCATGAAGATCACGGCGTAGGTCGCTACCTCGGTCTGCAGACGCTGGATGTGGGCGGCATGGCCACCGAGTTTCTCACGCTGGAGTACGCCCGTGGCGATAAACTCTATGTGCCGGTCTCGTCATTGCATCTGATCAGTCGCTACTCAGGCGCCGCACCCGAAAGCGCCCCGCTCCACCGCCTGGGCGGTGATCAGTGGGAGAAGATCAAACGTAAAGCAGCCGAAAAGGTCCGCGATGTGGCGGCCGAGCTGCTCGAAATCTACGCCAAGCGGGCTGCACACCAAGGCTTCGCCTTCCCGGATGCTGGTGAAGAGTACGCCAGTTTCGCCGCCTCTTTTGAATTTGAAGAGACCCCGGATCAACAGCAGGCAATCGACTCCGTAGTCAACGATATGACCTCCCCCCACCCCATGGATCGGGTAGTCTGTGGCGATGTCGGCTTCGGCAAAACCGAAGTGGCCATGCGCGCCGCCTTCACGGCGGTACAGGGCGGCAAACAGGTGGCAGTATTAGTGCCCACCACCCTGTTGGCGCAACAGCATTTTGAGAACTTCTCCGACCGCTTCGCCGACTGGCCGGTAAAGGTGGAGAGCCTGTCGCGTTTTCGCAGCGCCAAGCAGGTCAACACCGTTACAGACGGTCTGAGTAAAGGGACCGTCGATATCGTCATTGGCACCCACAAGCTGCTGCAGGATGGCATCAAGTTCAAAAACCTGGGGCTGGTGATCATCGACGAGGAGCACCGTTTCGGTGTGCGCCACAAAGAGAAGTTCAAGAGTTTGCGCAGCGAAGTGGATATGCTGACACTCACTGCCACGCCAATTCCACGTACGCTCAACATGTCGATGTCGGGTATGCGCGATCTCTCTATCATCGCCACGCCACCGACGGCGCGCCACCCGATCAAGACCTTCATCCATCAGTGGAACGACGCCATTATCGTCGAGGCCTGCCAGCGTGAGTTGAAGCGCGGCGGCCAGATCTATCTGCTCCACAACGAGGTGAGCACCATCGAAAATATGGCGGGCAAGCTGGAAGAACTAATGCCTGAAGCGCGGGTGCAGGTGGCCCACGGCCAGATGCGTGAACGTGAACTGGAAGGGATCATGCGCGATTTCTACCACCAGCGGTTCAATGTGCTGGTCTGCACCACTATTGTTGAGAGCGGCATCGACGTACCCAGCGCCAATACCATTATTATCAACCGGGCCGACAAGCTCGGCCTGGCGCAACTGCATCAACTGCGCGGCCGGGTGGGACGCTCACACCACCGCGCCTACGCCTACATGATCACCCCTTCCGAGAAGGCGATGACGCCGGATGCGCGCAAGCGTCTGGAGGCGATCGAGTCACTGGAAGAGCTGGGCGCCGGCTTCACCCTCGCTACCCACGACCTGGAGATCCGGGGTGCAGGTGAATTGCTGGGTGATGAGCAGAGCGGCCAGATCCACGAAATCGGCTTCTCCCTCTACACTGAACTGCTGGAGCGGGCGGTGAAGGCATTGAAGTCAGGCCAGCAACCGAATCTGGATAGACCTCTCGATCATGGCGCGGAGGTGGATCTGCAACTCCCCGCCCTGCTGCCGGAGGATTACCTACCCGACGTTCACAGCCGTCTGGTACTCTACAAACGTATCGCCAGCGCCGAAGACAAACAGGCCCTGCGGGAACTGCAGGTCGAGATGAT
>JAKSCN010000169.1 GCA_022360595.1 Chromatiales bacterium | reverse complement strand
TTCGGTGGGCAAACACTATCCGGGCCATGGCGGTGTTTGTGAAGACTCCCACCTGGCGCTGCCCATCGACCGCCGTGACCCTGAAGATATCATGCAGGAAGACCTCAACCCCTTTGTACAGATGATCAGCAACGGCCTGGAAGCGATTATGCCGGCTCATGTTATCTACGAGCAGGCCTCTCCGGATCTGGCCGGATTCTCCTCCTACTGGTTGCGTGACGTATTACGGCAGAAGCTCGACTTTCAAGGGGTAATCTTCAGTGATGACCTCACCATGGAGGCTGCCAGTGAAGCTGGTGGCTATGCCGACCGGGCGGGTATGGCGCTGGAGGCGGGCTGCGATATGGTACTGGTCTGCAACAATCAGAATGGTGCCGCCGAGGTGCTGGATTCGCTGACCAACTACAGCGACCCCACCTCGCAAACCCGCCTACTACGTATGCACGGGCGCCTGCCGATCGCGCCTGAACAGATGCGGGAAGATCCAAAATGGCATCAGGCACTACAAGTGATTGCGGAATATGATCAAGAGCGGTCACTCGATTTAGATCTTTAAAAACAAAATATAAACAATAGATTATGGATTGTTATTAAAGTGGCTAAGCGATTAAAATCAGGGCTATTCCATACAATAAAGCTGTAATAAAACTCTGTTATACAGATCTTTAACAGCGACAGCCCTTTTACGATAGAATCACCTTATAGCTTACAGAAAATAGCAACAGACAAAGCAGGGCAGATTGAATGTCACATTTGGCGATTATTGGCGGTTCCGGGCTCACATCCATTAAAGAGCTACAATTTCTTAAACGGGAAATCATCCGAACACCCTTTGGTGAACCCTCAGCCCCACTCACCTACGGCATTCTCCACGACCAGGAGTTCGTCTTCCTGCCGCGGCACGGCGCTGCACACACCATTCCACCGCACAAGGTCAACTATCGGGCAAATCTCTGGGCGTTAAAACATATCGGTGTCGAACAGGTCATTGCTGTGGCCGCTGTCGGTGGTATTCGCAGTGACATGGAGCCAGGCAGTCTGGTTGTGCCCGATCAGATCCTCGACTACACCTACGCCCGAGATCACACCTACTTCGAGAACGACCTCAGCCACGTCACGCATATCGACTTCACGGATCCGTACTGTGAACCCCTGCGCCAAAGCCTGCTAAGTACAGGTAAGGAACTGGGTTTCGATATGATCAGCAACGGCACCTACGG
>JAKSCN010000266.1 GCA_022360595.1 Chromatiales bacterium | reverse complement strand
TTCACTACAGGTCTATCTTGATGCCTGTGTGAAGTGTGGCTCTTGTACCGATAAGTGTCATTACTATCTAGGTACTAAAGATCCTAAGAACATGCCGGTCGGTCGTCAGGATCTGCTGCGTAAGGTTTATCGCCGTTATTTCACTTTTGCGGGTAAATACTTCCCAAAACTGGTCGGCGCAGAAGATTTGACGCGTGAAACGCTAGACGACTGGTATAGCTACTACCATCAGTGCTCACAGTGTCGTCGCTGCTCAGTATTCTGCCCTTACGGTATTGATACTGCTGAAATCTCCATGGCTGCCCGTGAGATTCTCGATAGCATCGGTTATGGTCAGAAATACTGTAATGAAATCATCGCCAAAGTCTTCAAGATTGGTAACAACCTCGGTCTGCCTGGTCCCGCGTTGGAAGATACCTTGGAAGGTCTGGAAGAGGATGTTTTCGATGAGACAGGTGTAGAAGTCAAATATCCCCTGGATGTAAAAGGTGCCGATATCCTTCTGGTTACGCCATCTGCTGACTTCTTTGCCGAACCTCACGTTGATGGCCTGATTGGCTACGGTAAGGTTTTCCATGAGGCAGGCGTTAGCTGGACACTGAGTTCCCACGCCTCCGAGGCCGCGAACTTCGGTATGTTCATCGGTAGCTACGAGAACATGCGTCGCGTTTCAATGCGAATTCGTGAAGCGGCACTTGAGTTAGGTGTTAAACGCATCGTGTTTGGTGAGTGCGGTCATGCCTGGCGTGTTGCTTATGCGTTCCTCAATACCTTGGCGGGTCCTTTCGATTTTCTCGATCCAAACTATCCTGTGCCGCAGCACATCTGTGAGTTCACTAATGATCTCATTGAACAGGGCAAGCTGAATTTTGATAAATCAGCTAATGATCACATGACCCTGACATTCCATGACTCCTGTAACGTAGCCCGCGCTACCCGTATGGGAGATAAGCCTGGTGGCCAGTTCGATATTCCACGCGCTGTAATCAAGGCTGTATGCAACAACTATGTCGATATGCACCACGAAACAATCGGTGAAAAAACCTTTTGTTGCGGCGGTGGCGGCGGCCTGCTGACTGACGATCTAATGGAGATTCGGGTCAAAGGTGCACTACCTAGAATGCACGCACTTAAGAGTGTGGTAGAAGAGCAGGGCGTGACCCACATGGCTGCTATTTGTGCAATTTGTAAGAGCCAGTTTACGAAAGTATTGCCTTTCTATGGCATGAGCATGGACCAGATTGTCAGTGTCCACCAATTGGTTAGCAACGCTATCGTCCTTACCGGTCAAAAGGTTGAGGGCGATGACTCAGAGGATCAGGAAGCCGAAGAATAAAAGCGGTTTCATAAAGATAACAGTTTCCACTAAAGCCAATTTGGTGGAACAAAATCAGATTTAAGTAATGGTTAAGGAGACGAAAAATATGGCAACTCCTACTGAAGAGATGAACACTAAGTTGAACTTCCGTCGCTTTGAAGACGGCGATACCGATTGGGGTATGTGGTCAGATAAGATCTTCGTTGAGGATACTTCGCACAAGTGCCCAACTTATATTCATAAAACACCACCTTGTCAGGGTAGTTGTCCTTCCGGTGAAGATATTCGTGGATACCTTGCCATCGCTCGTGGTCAGGAGAAGCCGCCAGAAGGCATGGAGTGGACCGAGTACGCGTTCCGTCGTTCCACTGACGCTAACCCATTCCCATCAATGATGGGTCGTGTGTGCCCGGCGCCTTGTCAGAGCGGCTGTAACCGTAACGACGTTGAAGACTTCGTAGGCATCAACTCTGTCGAACAGTACATCGGTGATGTTGCTCTGGAAAAGGGCTACAAATTCGAAGCTGGCGCCGATACCGGTAAGAAGGTCGCTGTTATCGGCGGTGGTCCTGCTGGTCTGGCTGCCGCTTATCAACTGCGTCGCCTGGGCCACGCTGCAACTGTATTCGAAAAAGATCCAGAGCTGGGTGGCATGATGCGCTACGGTATTCCTAACTACCGTATCTCTCATGAAAAACTGGCTGCTGAAATTCAGCGTATTCTGGACATGGGCGTTGAAGTTAAAACTGGCGTTCGTGTGGGTCAGGACATTGCTGTAGCTGATATGGAAAAAGAGTACGACGCCATCCTTTGGGCTCTCGGTTGTCAGACCGGTCGTGGTCTGCCTGTTGATGGCTGGGAAGGTACGCCTAACTGTGTAAGCGGTGTGGCTTTCCTGAAGGCTTTCAATGCTGGTCGCATGAAAGCAACTGCAAAGAAAGTAGTTTGTATCGGTGGTGGTGATACCTCTATCGACGTGATCTCCGTCACCCGTCGTATCGGCTACAACGCAGCAGCCGGTAATCCTGAAGATGTCGTTCATGACGAGAGCATCGTTCATGATCAGGCTATCGCTGATAACGCGGGAGCGGCCGACGCAACACTGACCTCGCTGTTCACCAAAGACAAAATGTTCGCTGCCGAGCATGAAATTCACGATGCGCTGCAAGAGGGTTGTGAAATTCTCGACGGTGTGATGCCGCTGGAAGTGATTGTTGGTGAAGACGGTCGTGCCACTGGTCTGAAAGTTTGCGATTGTACTATGGACAGCATGACCCCCGTTCCAACTGAAGGTACCGAACGTGTACTCGAAGCTGATCTGATTGTTGCTGCGATCGGTCAGGGTGGTGATATGGCCGGCTTGGAAGATCTGGCTAATGATCGTAACTTGATTGATGCTGACAAAAACTATCAGGTGCCCGGCAAGCCAGGTCACTTCGTTGCTGGCGATATTATCCGTCCGCACTTGCTCACCACTGCCATAGGTCACGCCTCTGTTGCCGTTGAGAGCATCAACCACTACATGAACAATGTTGAGCAGGGCAAGCGTCCTAAAGTTGATGTTCACCACTTCGATCTGATGCAGAAGTTGCATGAAGCGGGTCTGGACCCTGAAGCTTTCGATAACTCTGAAGGTGATCTGCGCGGTACCTCTTCAGCGAAATATGCGGTTCATAACTACGAAGATCGCTCTTCCTCTGAAGTGATCGGTTCCAGTGAACTGTTCCTGGGGCATTTCAGCTTCACGCCACATAACCTGCGCACCGAAGATGTGCCGAATTCGGATGAAGTTCTGCACCACTTCAAGGAGCGTATGAATGGCCTGGAAGAGGCACAGGTTATTGATGAAGCCAAACGTTGCATGAGCTGCGGTATGTGCTTTGAGTGTGACAACTGTGTGGTCTTCTGCCCACAGGATGCTGTGTTCCGTGTTCGTAAAAACGAATCAACCACTGGTCGCTATGTAGACACCGACTACAACAAATGTATCGGCTGTCATGTATGTCACGATGTGTGTCCGACCGGTTACATCCAGATGGGTCTTGGTGAATAGGAGCAGTAATGCGTAGTTCAACCGGCATCAAACAGCTTACAGCGCTGCTTTTGGGAGGGCTTTTGCTAGTCCTCTCGACAGCGGGGCTGAGTGAATCGGCTGTTACCAAGGGTTCCAAAGCAGCGGAGATGGACGCCTGTGTGGCGCCTACCGATGAGATGCGCCGGAACCATATGGATTACCTGCAGCACGATCGTGACCTGACCGTGCACAAGGGTGTCCGTAATGTAACCAACAGCTTGGCGGAGTGTGTCGACTGCCATGCGGCAAAAGATGAGAATGGCCAGGCAATTCCGGTCGACGCACCGGGGCAGTTCTGCGCTGGCTGTCATGAGTATGTCGCTGTTAGTCTCGCCTGCTTCCAGTGTCACCGAAAGACACCGGAAGATAAGAGCTCAGCCCTGGAAAGTGAGCCCACGGGTGGCAAGCTTGGGCTGCTGTTGGATGCCGGTAAACAACCTACGTTGACGCCTGCTGAGCTGGATCAGCTTCACGCGCGTATCTTGGAGGACTGATCATGAGTAAATCTGTTGACCAGCCTGAAATGAACCGGCGCGAGTTTCTTGGCAAGACGGTTGTTGCCGCGACGGCAGCCACAGTTGCGCCAGGTGTGCTACTGACTGTGGCGAATGCCAATTCTGAGCAGCAGGGTGTCTCCAGCGACGTACGCTGGGGCATGTTGATCGACACTAACAAGTGTGCCGATGGCTGTTCCGCCTGTGTCGACGCCTGCAACAAAGAGAACGGCATCGATCTTCAGCAGAAGCCTGAAGGCCACTCTGACGAAATGTGGGAGCAGCAACGGGTACAGTGGATTCGCAAAGTTAAATTGCAGGATAAACAGACCGGTGAGCAGACCAATCTGCCTCTGATGTGTCAGCACTGCGAATTCCCACCTTGTGTCGATGTTTGTCCGACCGGGGCCTCTTTCAAGCGTGCTGATGGCATTGTGATGGTAGACCGTCACATCTGTATCGGTTGCCGTTACTGCATGATGGCCTGTCCTTACAAGGCAAGATCATTCATCCATGAAGAGGTGGCCAACCAGTTGGCGAATGCGCCGCGTGGTAAAGGGTGTGTTGAGTCTTGTAATCTCTGTGCACATCGTATTGACGATGGCGGTACCACAACCGCTTGTCAGGATGCCTGTGCCAGTAAAGGGCACAACGCTATTCTGTTCGGTGATCTAAAAGACCCTAATAGCGCTATTTCCAAGGTGCTAAAAGAGAAGAGCAGCCGGCAGATCCGTGCAGATTTGGAATTGAACACCGGTGTACGTTATACCAACGTATAACCTAGAGAGGGCGGAGTAAATGAAAACCTTGCACTACCGTGAATTATGGTGCAGTTCACCCAGATACTGGGGTGGCTTGGCCTTTCTAGGCGTCATTATCCTGATCGGCTTGGTCGCCGCTTTCTATATGGAGCACAGCGGTCATTATGTGACTGGGATGACCAATCAGATCGTCTGGGGTTTACCCCATGTCTTTGCAATCTTTCTGATTGTCGCCGCCTCCGGGGCACTGAACGTGGCCTCTATCGGGTCGGTATTCGGTGGGCCGATGTACAAACCTTTAGGGCCCTTCTCCAGCTTGCTTGCGATTGGCCTGCTGGCGGGTGGTCTGATGGTGCTGGTGCTAGACTTGGGGCGTGCCGATCGGCTGATCGTCGCCATGACCAATTTCAACTTCAAGTCGATCTTCACCTGGAATATCTTCCTCTACAGCGGTTTCTTTGTGATCGTCGGGGTTTATCTTTGGACCATGATGGATCGCAAAGTTGAGAAGTTTAAACGCCCGGTCGGTTTTGCCGCGTTCTTCTGGCGTCTGATTCTGACCACCGGTACCGGCTCTATCTTCGGTTTTCTGGTCGCACGCGAGGCCTATGATGCCGCGGTATTGGCGCCGATGTTTATCATCATGTCGTTCAGTTACGGATTGGCGTTCTTTATTCTGACCCTGATGTCCGCTTTCTGGTGGGCAGACCGCACCCTGGGTGATGTGCGTCTGGCCAAACTGAAAAACCTGTTGGGTGTGTTTGTGGGCTCTGTGCTGTATTTTGCATTGGTTTACCACATCACCAATCTTTACATTACTCAGCATCACGGGGTAGAAGGCTTTATCCTGCTGAATGGCGGGGTCTATACCTCCATGTTCTGGATCGGTCAGGTACTGATTGGCGGTGTTATTCCGCTGTTCCTGCTCTATTCACCAGCATTTGCGACGTCGCGCCTGGCCATTGCCTCTGCCTCTATACTGGTGTTGCTTGGCGGTTTTTTCCAGGTTTATGTCATTGTGATCGGTGGTCAGGCTTTCCCGATGAACCTGTTCCCGGGTAAAGAGGTGCTGGAGAGCAGCTTCTTCGATGGCCAGATCGCCAGCTACATACCAACCATGCCAGAGGCGCTGCTTGGTATCGCAGGCATTGCTGTAGCAATGACCTTGGTTGCTGTCGGCGCACGTATGCTGCGTGTTCTGCCGGAGACTCTGGAGGATCCTGAAGACGAATGCGCCTGATCCGAATCGTCTGATATTTCTCTCCGAATTGAAAAAATCCACCACTGGAAAGCGGTGGATTTTTTTATGCCCTTATCGCTATGATGTCTCTATGTCCGAGGGGATTTTAATAGGTTCCTAAGTAAGTTATGCCCTATCTCTATATTTCTGCTGCACACAAATCATCCGGTAAGACGACAGTATCCATTGGTTTGACTGCTGCGTTAAATCGCCGGGGGTTGCAGATTCAGACCTTCAAAAAAGGACCGGATTATATTGACCCTCTCTGGTTAACAGCTGCCAGCAGACGCCCTTGTTATAACCTCGATTTTTATACCATGCCGAGTGACGAGATTACATCGGTCTTTCAGCGCAATATGGTTGATGCCGATATTGGTTTAATTGAGGGTAATAAGGGGCTGTACGATGGACTAGACCTGGATGGCAGCAATAGCAATGCCGCTTTAGGGACGCTGCTCGATTCACCGATTATCCTGGTGATCGATGCGCGTGGGATGACTCGCGGTATTGCTCCCA
>JAKSCN010000007.1 GCA_022360595.1 Chromatiales bacterium | reverse complement strand
TCTATAACTAAATGGTTCTTTAGGCTAAAAAAGTTGTTTAGGGCCTGTTAACACTAATGGGTGCTTTTTTAGGCTCAACCCCTCTTTTCTCAATATTATGAGGGGCCAAGGCCATCTTTTCGCCCAGTGGCGTTATCAGTCGTTTATGGATGCCTGCTACACCGCTCTCCTTCTGCCTTGCAGGACAAAAAAATGGTCCTGGCAGTGGCAATCAAATTAGTGTTAACAGGCCCTAAATAGGCGCCTTAGAATTTCACTTACAAATTGAATTCATATTGATAAAATCAATTTATCTCCTTTAAGGCCGATGATATAAATCATGCCATTTAGGGGTATAGGGTACTGTTTTTTGATATGTCACTTTGTCGATTCGATATAAGGGGTAGGCAATAATATGGATTTTCAGTGGGTTGCTATTGCGCTCGGTGATGTGGCCTGGATCTCTCTCGCATTCGCTTTGGGGTTGTTGGCGAGCGCGATCCGGCTTCCGCCACTGGTTGGCTTTTTGGCAACGGGTTTCATACTCAATTATCTCGGAATAGCAAGTGGTGAGATGCTCCAGAAGCTTGCTGATCTTGGGATCACCCTGCTGCTTTTCACTGTGGGGCTTAAGCTGAATCTCCGGGTACTGATGAGGCCGCAGGTTTGGGCAGTGACCGGGGTGCATATCTCCCTTGTCACGGCGCTGTTTGGTTTACTGATTTTTGCCCTGGCGTTGACCGGAGTCCCGCTCTTCTCTGAACTGGATTTCAAATTAGCCTTGCTGCTCGCTTTTGCGTTGAGCTTTTCAAGTACTGTTTTCGTCGTTAAAGCACTGGAAGAAAAGGGGGAGATGAAGTCGCTGCATGGCCGGATCGCTATAGGGATCTTAGTCATGCAGGATTTGGCCGCGGTGATTTTTCTTGCTGCATCGATGGGAAAGCTGCCGTCGGCTTGGGCGTTGGGATTGCTATTACTTATCCCAATGCGGCCGCTGTTTCACTACGTTCTCCAGAAAAGTGGACATGGTGAGTTGTTGATTCTATACGGTCTGGTATTAGCCTTGGGCGGTGCAGAGCTGTTTGAGTTGGGTGGTGTTAAGGATGACCTTGGGGCGCTGGTGATGGGTGTGCTGATTTCCGCGCATCCCAAAGCGGCTGAGATGGCTAAGTCGATGTTGGGCTTTAAGAACTTGTTTCTGGTCGGTTTTTTTCTGACTATTGGGATGTCCGGGCAGCTCTCTTTAGAGGCGTTGGTCATCGGCGTGCTATTGGTGCCCTTCATGTTTGCCAAATCAGCGCTCTTTTATGCGCTGATGACAGGGTTCAAGTTGCGGGCCCGCACCTCACTCCTGGCCACGCTAAATCTGACTAACTATAGTGAATTCGGGCTGATCGTTGCTGCTATCGGGGTTGCCAATGGTTGGTTGAACAGTGAGTGGCTTGTGATTATTTCGATAGCCCTATCGCTCTCCTTCGTAATCTCCGCGCCGTTAAATAGGCGTGATGATCAGATCTACAGTGTGTACAGGGATATCTGGCTCAAATTTCAGCGCACTGAGAGATTATCGGATGATAAGTTGTTGAATATGTCGGGTGCGACAATCGCCATTTTTGGCATGGGAAGAGTAGGCAGTGGCGCTTATGATCGAATGCGTGAGGCTCATGGGGATACTGTCGTTGGTATCGATTTTGATGGTGAGTTGATCAAGCGGCATACGGCTAAGGGCCGCTCGGTTGTGCAAGGAGACCCTAGCGACGCAGATTTTTGGGAAAAGATCGAACAGGCTCATAAGATCGAACTGGTGATGCTGGCCCTGCCTAACCTGCAGGCTAATCTTGATGCGCTGGAGCAGTTAAGGGAAATTTCGTTTCCCGGCCGTATAGCCGCTATAGCGAGATATCCGGATGAGGTTGAGCGATTGTGTGAGGCTGGGGCGACCGCTGTATTCAATATCTATATCGAAGCGGGCGCCGGGTTTGCAGAACATGTGCAAACCCAGAAGCTGGCGCCGCTAACGGCCCCTACTCTGCAACCTGATGCAGGATCTGCCCAATAGCTGATGCTTCTTCTGCCAGTGTCCCTTCCCCGCCTTCCGGCACGACTAAATTGCGTGACGGTAATTAAGGAACCTCTGATCAATTCGTAGGCGGAATGATCAGAGGTTCCTTAAAGCTTATATTGAGTATCTAACGGGACATTATCACTTTGGGTATATCGTCCAGGGACACTTCCCGATCTACCGCTCCCAGCTTTACCGCTTCCTTGGGCATACCGTAAACTACACAGCTCTTCTCATCCTGGGCTATTGTGTAGGCGCCAGCATTATGCATCTCCTTCAGACCTTTTGCTCCGTCATCACCCATGCCGGTCATAATGATGCCAAGAGCATTGCGGCCTGCCGCGTTAGCCACCGACCGAAACAGGACATCAACTGATGGGCGATGTCGGCTGACCAGAGGGCCATCCTTGATTTCCACCCGGTACTGAGCGCCGCTGAGGCGCAGCAGCATGTGCTTGCCCCCGTTGGCAATTAATACCTTCCCCGGCATTACCCGGTCATTGGATTCAGCCTCTTTGACGCTCACCTGGCAAACGGCATCCAGGCGGGATGCGAATGCTGCGGTAAACTGTTCAGGCATGTGTTGCACCACAATAATGCCCGGTGCGGTGCGGGGCAAATGGGTCAGCACCCGCTCCAGCGCCTGTGTTCCGCCGGTGGATGTGCCGATAGCCACCACCTTGTCGGTGGTCTTGTCCATGGCTTTGGAACGGCGCTCGGGGATGATGGCATCAGCGCTGAGTTTAGGCTTTATTGGCATTGGTGGGGCACTGGCTTTTTTTAGCCGTGACAAATTTGCCTGACTGGCGGCCTTGATTGCTTGCAGCATCTGAGAGCTGGACTCCACCAAAAAACCTTTTAGTCTGGCTTTAGGTTTGGTGATGATATCCATTGCCCCGGCTGCCATGGCTTGCATGGTTGCCTCTGCCCCGTTGCCTGTCAGTGTAGAGCAGATCACCACAGGCGTTGGCCGTTCGCTCATGATCTTTTTGAGGAAGGTGATGCCATCCATTCTGGGCATCTCGATATCGAGAATAATGACATCCGGCCACTGCTTCTCCATCATCTTCATGGCGAAGATCGGGTCTCGGGCAGATCCGATTACCTTAAAACCGATCGCCTGATTTAATTGTTCGGTCAGTACCTGACGTACGACGGCTGAGTCATCAACAATGAGAACATTGATCATAATAGTTACCAGAACTGCGTCTCTTTCTGTTCAAGCTCATCCTGCTGCTGAATAGTCTTCTTCCAGTAGTTGTGTTCAATATCCACGGTATCTTTTGAGTGCGCGATTTTTTTCATGTAGACAGCAAAGTCTGTGCTCTGAAAATGGATTACCCGGCCGTAATCCCCACCCAGATCGGATGCAACAACAGGGATGGTTTCATTTTTTAGGAATTCGCGTGCAAATCGGCAGTTAACTTCACCAACGTAGAAAAAATTATTGCGCCCATTTTTGTAGTAGCGCAGCACGTCACCACCGCCAAATACCTTCGCCCTTAAGTTTCTGCGCTGTGCGCCTTGTTTCATCATTTCATTGATCACTAACTCCATGGCGTTAATGCCGTATCGCCCCGCCTCCGACTGAATGATCGGAATGTCCTGCGGATATCGTCGTTTGTGGGCCAGTAGAAAGTGATTCATACCCACCACTCTTTTTATCGGATCGTACATGCAAACAGAGACACAGGAACCGAGAAGAGTGGAAATAATGACCTTGTCACGACTGACATAATATTCACCTGGCTGGATAGTGATGCGACAGGTGCCGTTTTTTTCATTGATCCTCACAGGGCTTTCAATACCCTGTCAACAGTTGCGAAAGATAGACGGGTTGATCATCTTCAACCCAGATTCAATGCCGTGGAGGCTTTCGGCATGACTGATAAATAGATAGCCATCCGGTTTTAGCAGGTCGCTGACGCGGTGCACGATCTCTTTTTTGGTCTCTTGATTGAAATAAATTAATACATTGCGCAGGAATATCACATCGAAATGGCCGATGTTGGGTAACTCCTCTTTCAGGTTGATCTGGCGGAATCTTACCTGTGTTTTCAGTTTTTGGTCGATAAGAAAAGTGTTGTTTTGTGAACGCACCCCTTTCAGGCAATATTTTTTCAGAAAAGCGAAATCTATTCCCTCATTCCGCTCCATTGGGTAGTGGCCGCGTTGCGCTCTTTTCAGTACACGGCGGCTGAGATCCGAGCCCAGGATCTCCCAGGGCCTATCATTCAGAGTATCCGCTAATACCATGGCCAAGCTGTAGACCTCTTCACCTGAAGAACAGGCGGCGCTCCAAGCCCTGAAGACGTTGTTGGTGTGTTGCGGCAGAATCTCATTGCGCAGGAAATCGAAATGGCTGGGCTCTCTGAAAAAATAGGTCTCGTTGGTGGTCAATAGGTCCACCAGGGTCTGCATCTCGCGGGGGTGAGTTTTGTTGGTGACCAAGTGATAGTAATCACTGAACCGATGCAATCCGTAGTGCACCAGTCGCCGCTGCAGGCGGCTGGCCACCATCATTTTTTTCCCCGCGCACAAGGAGATGCCGGCAATTTCGAAAATCAATTCCCGAAAGCTCTCAAACTCCTCGTCTGTTATAGGTTGAATGGCCAGATAGCCGCTGGATGGATGTGGTGTGGACGGCACTGCTTTACTATTCCTAAATCAATTGTCTACGTTATAGGCAGCGCTTAAGGAGTGCGGGCGCGTCGGCTTGGGGCGCCCGCACTCAGGGCCACGGTGATGTTCTCGGATCAGAATTTCTGAAAATCCTCGTCGTTGAACTCATCTTCAAGGTCATTGCTCATCGGCATCGATGCCGCTGTCTGATGTGTTGCTGACTGCTGGAGAAACTCTGCCGGAGCAAGTGTCTGTCTGCCGCCTGCAACGCCAGTCCCTTTCAGCTTGAAGTAGCCCACCGATTGTTGTAACTGTTCGGCCTGGCCGCTCAACTCCTCTGCGGTTGCCGCCAGCTCTTCGGATGCTGAGGCATTCTGCTGAGTCGCTTTGTCCAGTTGCGTCATGGATTCGTTGATCTGGGCAACCCCGGTTGATTGCTCACCGGAAGCTGCTGAAATCTCCTGCACCAGATCGGCGGTCTTCTGGATATTGGGCACCATCTCTTCCAGTAGTCCGCCAGCCTGTTCGGCAATATCGACGCTGCTGCTGGCCAGTTCGTTGATCTCTTCCGCCGTCAGTCGACTGGTTTCCGCCAGTTTCCGTACTTCGGTGGCTACCACCGCAAAGCCTTTACCGTGCTCTCCCGCCCGTGCCGCTTCAATGGCCGCGTTGAGTGAAAGCAGGTTGGTTTTGTAAGCAATGTCTTCAATCAGGCTGATTTTACTGGCAATGGTTTTCATTGCATCAACAGTCTTGTTCACAGCATCTCCACCACGCTCGGCCTCTTCAGCGGACTTGGTAGCAATGCCGTCGGTAACCTGGGCATTCTCCGTGTTCTGCTGGACAGAGGCGTTGAGTTGCTCTACCGCGGAGGTGGTCTCTTCCACGCCGGCCGCCTGCTCGGTGGCACCCTGGCTGATGGTTTGTGCCGTGGCGCTCACCTCCTGTGAGGCGCTGGCCAAGTTGTCCGCACCGCTTCTCACTTCACTCATGATCTGGGATAGGCGTGCCACCAGATCCCGCATGGCGGTGAGCAACTGGCCGGTCTCATCCTTCGCATCCACGTGAACATCGACTGTCAGGTCGCCATCGGCCAGGCTGCTGGCGACACCGACTGTCTCCTGGATTGGTCGTGTGATGCTGCGGGCAATGAAGAAGGCGATAACAGCAACCAGGCCGGCACATATCAGCCCGATGGTGACGATGGTCCAGATCAGCGCTTGCACCGGTGCCATCACTTCCGCCTCATCGATTTCGGCCAAAACCGCCCAGGTGACGTTACCCAGTTTCAGGGGACTGTAGGAGGAGAGCACCGGGTTGCCATTGTAGTCCATGATAATACGGGTATCGGCGCGCCCGGAGAGGGCTTCGTTGGTCGCTTCGGTGTCTACACCATTGTCCTCAATGGTTCCTGCAAAGGAGGCCTTGATGCTGTGGCCTTCTGGATCGAGAAAGGAGTCGGAGCGCATCCGTTTGTCACTGCCCACCAGGTAGGTCTCTCCGGTCTCGCCCAGGCCTTCGCGCTGCTGCATCATGTTGTTGATGGCGTCTGGGGAGAGTTGCAGGGCAACCACCATTTCCACTTCATTTCCGTGCAATACCGGTTGCGCAACGAACCCAGCCGGTTCGCCTGCACTGGGTGCGTAGGGTTCAAAGTCGGCGATGCCGTACTTTTTGCTGCTGAATACCTCCTGTACCAGTTGTCCGAGATTGCTGTCTTTATATTTTCCGTTGACCATGTTGGTCTGGTAGTCAGACTCCTTGGTTACGCTATAAAAGACGTAGCCGGAGTTGTCGATGAGAAACAGATCATAGAAGCCGTAGGTATTGTTGTACTTGGTGAAGTATTCCTGGCCCTGCTCGTCGACCGGGTTGAAGGCTTCGGCGACATCGATTTCGGCCAGAAACGCCCAGGTGAGGTCTTCATCCACCTTGACCGGTGACCAGACGCTCAATACCGGATTGCCGTTGTAGTCGATAATGACATCGGCGCCTGACTCACCGTCCAGGGCTGAGCGTGTCGCCTCTGTATCGGCCTTGCCTTTCTCCGGGTAGGCGAAAGAGGCCTCTACGGTGTGATGCTTCGGATCGAGGTAGGAGTCGTACCGCATCAGTTTGTCCGGGCCAACCAGATAGGTCTCGGCTGTTTTACCCATGCCTGTACGGTCGGTCATCAGGGTGTTGATCTTATCCAGGGAGATTTGCACCGCCATCACCCCAAGCATTTTTCCCTCTTTGTAGATCGGCATCCCGGCATAAGCGGCAGGTTTACCGTTATTGGCGGCGTAAGGTTCGATATCGACCACTGAGAAATTTTTGCGGGTCAGTACCTTGTCCCACAGTTTACGCAATACGCTCTCTTTGTAAGGGCCAAAGCGCATATTGGTGCCAAGGTCGGACTTTTTGTCGGTAGAGAACATGACATGGCCGTGCGCGGCACAGATCATCAGTACATCATCGAATCCACGCTCTTTGGCTATTTCAATGATCTGATGGCCATACTGCTCATAGATCCGGGTGTACTCTTCGGTGGTCACATCATAGGCACCGTCGGCTGCTACCTCACTCGCCTCGTGATAGTTGACCAATTCATCATAAAGTCTGGCCGTATCAGAGGATGTCGCCAGAATCTGAATGTTCTTCTTATATTCAACCAGGAAATCTTCCAGGGTGCTTTTTTTCAACTGCTTGATCGCCTCAAGCTTTGAGAATGCATCCTTGCGTATAGTGCCAACGGTTTCACCCAGTACGTTTAGATCCTGTTTCAGCTTGCTGAAATAGTTCTCTAACTGAAAGCTCTTGGTTGCCCGCAGTGAGGTCAACTGGTTGTAAGACTGTTTTACCAAAGCTTCCGATGCGCTGTGACTGGCCCAATAGGCAACTAGCGACAGGGGGATGATGCTGACCAGCAACATCAGGCCAATCAGCTTAGGTTGCATACGAATATCTTTTAACCTGATCATCTCTGTTCTCCGATGTTAATACTTGAATTCGTTGTTACTCTTCAGGTTGCGTGTCTTCGGCCGACGAAGCCGGCACGCTCGATCTCAGCTCCCCGAGGGCTGACAACTCCTCGATTGACAGGACGTGGTTGATATTCAGCAGAATGATAAATTCATCATCTACCCGTCCCATGGCCTTGATGAAATCTGTCCGTATATCGGTACCGAAATTGGGTGGGGGCTGGATATGGGTCTGTGATATTTCCAGAATCTGATTGACCTCATCCACCAGCATGCCGATAGTCTGACTCTCATCCTCCAGTGAGATCTCCACCAGCACGATACAACTGCGTTTGGTCAGCTCACTGGTGCCGCGCCCCAGGCGTGATGACAGGTCGACAACCGGCACCACGCTGCCCCGCAGGTTGATTACTCCCCGGATAAAATCCGGAGTCATGGGGACTTGTGTCATGGTGCTTACTTCAATGAGTTCCTTGACATCGAGTATGCCGATGGCAAACCGTTCAGCACCGGCGAGAAAAGTCAGGTACTGCGTTGTTTCACCAGCTTCAGTCAAGGCTTCCTGCTCTGAATCCTGGGTAATTAGATCACCCATGGCAATGACCTCCGTATAAAAAATTTGTCGTCCATTTCACTACACATAATGGTTGTCCTTTTATCTCTGGAGCTTTCCCTGAACTAATGCCTGACTATGGCCGAATGTTGACGGTTAGCCAGATTGATCAATCCCTGAATATCCAGAATCAACGCGATGTCGCCGCTGCCCAGCACAGTGGCTCCGCTGATTCCCTTAAGATTCTGAAAAACTTTTCCCATCGGTTTGATGACGGTCTGCTGTTCGCCGTGTAGCTCATCCACCAACAGGCCCGCCTTGGTTCGGCCAAACCGGACGACAACCAGGCTCTCTCTGCGTTTTTCGTCCGGGTTGCCGGGGGTGCCGAAAAAATCACTCAGGTGGATATAGGGCATCACTTCGCCGCGTAGATTGACGTATTGGCGTTCATCATCCACCGACCACTCCTGGCTCTCCATTTCGACACACTCTTCCACCATACTGAGGGGGACAATGTAGGTTTCGCCTTGTGCACCCACAAGAAAACCGTCAATGATCGCCAGGGTTAGCGGTAGATGGATAGTCACGGTGGTGCCTACGCCCAGTTCGCTGTCCAGTTCCACCGTGCCGCGCAAGGATTCGATGTTGCGTTTCACCACGTCCATCCCGACGCCGCGCCCGGAGAGTTTGCTCGCCTCTGTTTTGGTGCTCAGCCCGGGCTCGAACGCCAGCCTGAAGATCTCTTGACGGCTCAGCACCTGGTTCGGCTTCACCATTCCGATGGCTTCTGCCTTGGCCCGGATCTTTTCGGGGTCCAGTCCGGCGCCGTCGTCTTTGATCTCGATAACGATATGCCCTGAATCGTGATAGGCGTTGAGACTGACCGTGCCCTTGGTCGGTTTGCCCAGCTCTTTGCGAACTTCTGGCCGTTCGATGCCGTGATCCAGGGAGTTGCGCACCAGATGGGTGAGGGGGTCGTTGATCTTTTCGACCACGGTTTTATCGAGTTCGCTTTCACCGCCGGTGATACGCAGCTCAATCTCCTTACTCAGGTCCTTGCTGACGTCCCGCACCACCCGGCGGAAACGGGAGAAGGTGTCGCCGATCTGCACCATTCGCAGTTGCAGGGCATTGTCCCGGATCAGCTCGATCAGGTGCTCTACAGTGGAGGCCACCTCTTCCACGTCGGTTAGTCCATGGCGCTCTACCATCACTTTCATGGCAGCGCCGGAGATTACCAGTTCACCCACCAGATTGATCAGTTGACCCAGTTTTCCAGAGTCGACCCGTATGGTTCTGGACTCCTGGGCTGCTCGTGAACGGCTCTTCTCCTGTTTTTTCAGCGCGCCTTCGACAACTTGCTTTTCGACCGCCTGCTGCTCGACCAGGATTTCACCAATGGGCTTATGTTCACCGGTATCATCTGTCCCAGGGGCGGCGCGCTCTATCTGCTCCTTCAGCCCTGCTTCCAGCTCCGTGCGGGTCAATGCGCCAACCTGGATCAGGATATCGCCCAGTTTTTGCAGCTCGGTTTCCGGTAACTCGTTGAGCAGTTCCAGGTAGTGCTGCTGTTTGGAGTGTGGGGGGAGGATACGGATGTCGCAGTCGTCCTGAGCGAATTCAAAGACGTTTTCGATCGCTGTTTTATCCGCATCACTATTGAAAACGATACGGAACTCCAGGTAGCAGCTCTCGGCGTCCATGGCGCTCATCTCCTGCAGATCCTGCAGCAGTGTGATGACATCGACGATGGTGCCGAGCGTTCCAAGATAGCGGATAAAAGAGAGGGGATCGAGCCCGTTACGCAGGGCATCCTGTTTGAATTTCAGGGAGATAAGCCAGTTGTCGTTGGGTAGCGCTTCAGTTGGCAGCGCTTCCGTAGCGCCTTCAGGCGTCAGCTCAGTGGTGGTTTCGATGACGTCTCCCGCTGGGGATTGATTGGCTCCACCCGTTAGCTGGGCAAGCAGCTCATCCCCTTGTTGTTGCAGATCATCAGGGAGGGTTGGGTCATCTGAGCTGAGTACTTGGTCGACCAGCGCCGCTGTATGGTCTTTGCAATTCAACAGGACCGCTATCAGGTCGGAGTCCACCGTGCGCTCACCACCGCGAACCCGGTCCATCTCTGTCTCTACCGGATGGGTGAAGGCGACGATATAGTCGAACCCGAAGATGCCGGCCGCACCCTTGATGGTATGCATGGCTCGAAACACGCTGTTGAGGTTCTCTTCGTCATCCGGTGCCTCTTCCATCGATAGCAGGGCGTCTTCCATCTCCTGGAGCAGCTCTTCCGACTCCTGGGCGAATGTCTGTTTGGCTTCGTTCATACTCATGATTCCTGCCACTCCGATGGTATGACGATAGGGTCGCCAAAATGGGCTGCCAGCTTAAGCAGCTCAAATATCTCAACGACTGGCTGACTGTGCTTGATAAAGCGGATCTCATGATCCAGCCGCTGTGCTTCACTTTTCATCACCATCAGCAGTTGCAGCCCAGCGCTGTCGATTTCGGTGACGCTAGAGAGATCCAGCTCTACTTCCTGACAATCTGAGAGATGTCCCAGAAACTCGGTTTTCTGTTCAGCGGCATTGTAGATGGTCATTTCGTCATCCACAGTGAGGCAGCCGACTCCATTCTTCTTCTCGAACTTGATGCCCATGAAAAACCAACCTACTGAAATGTTGTTTATGGAAGGATTAGTTTGGAGACGGCATCGAGCATTTGTGGTGGTTGAAACGGTTTGACTACCCAGGCCTTGGCTCCGGCAGCGCGTCCCTCTTCCAACTTGTCCTTGCCGGCTTCCGTGGTCAGCATGATGACCGGTGTGAACTTGTAGCGCGGATGCTTTTTAACCTCTTTGAGGAAGGTAATGCCATCCATATTGGGCATATTGACGTCACTGATGATCAGGTGAATCTTATCGCCGGTCATTTTTGTCAGAGCGTCTTTACCATCGCAGGCTTCGATCACATCATAGCCTGCGCCACGTAGCGCGATACCAACTACTTGGCGTATCGAGTTGGAATCATCAACAATAAGGATAGTTTTTGACATGCTTCGGAATTCCCTTCTAAGACTTAGAAAAAAGTTATTTCATCACTAGCTGCATGTTCTTCTGTGGAACTGCTTGGATTATGATTTATATGTTGCTCAGTTGTTGTATATGACCCCTTCATATGAGAAAGGAGATCTTCTGTATTGAGGGGGCGGGGTTCTTCTCCACTTAAGCGCTGGTTTCGCCGCTGCTGAACGAGCTGTTCTATCTCATTCAGGCTTGTGGTGACTTGCTGCAATATCTGACTGACCCGGTCCTGGAATTGAAACGCCACCAGCATGTGCTCAATCTCGGTGTTGATGGATTGGCTCAAGTTCAGTAGCTCTGTGCCTTCGCTCTTAAATGTGTCCGCTTGTGATTCAAGGTGGTCTATTACCCGCTCCACAGTTTCTTCAGCGCTCTCTATCGTGCCGGAAACGGTGGCGCTTGTATCCGAGGAGGAATTAACCAAATGGCTCATGACACTACCCAGCTCTTCCGTTTTCTTGGTAATCAGGTCCCCTGTTTTGGATGATTCGTTTGAGAGGTTTCTTACTTCATCCGCCACAACCGCGAAGCCGCGGCCCGATTCCCCGGCGCGCGCCGCTTCAATAGCCGCATTGAGGGCCAGAAGGTTGGTCTGCTCGGCAATTTTTCTCACATCCATTGCCATCACATCCAACTCTTTGATGTAGTCGTTCAGATGGTTGATTTTCTCTGCCAGGTCATCATTTTTCTTGATGATGCCTTCGAATTTGCGGAACAGGTTGTGTAGCTCCTCCCGGTCATCATCAATCGAATGGATAACGGTGCCGCCCTCCATACCCAGGCTTGATGTTGCGGTTATTCCCTTTACTTCCTGAATCAGTTTTGAAAACCGTTCAGTCAGGGCCGTAATGTTCTCTTCGGTATGGCTGCGTGAGGTATCGATATGCCGAACCCATATTGGCGTGATGGTTTCAGACAGTTTTTCGGTTTCAGTGAGCTGATCGTCGATGGCAATTTGCTGCTTTCTCGACTCTGCCAGTTCAATCCGTAAGGCTTCGGCCTCCTTTAGACAGACAGAGGTTTGTCGCCACTGCCAATAGCCCGATGCCATCCCGGTTAGCAGAAGGGCAGCCGCTACGCTCCAGTCGATAATGCTGAAAATTCCGAGCAGGATTAGCACGAATGCACCAACCAGCAGAGGAATATATAAAGAGCGAACTTGCTTCATGTTTCGTCGGTAATATCCATGTTAACTAATGAAAAGTACGAGAATGTTGTCGACCGTTTGAGAGGCATCTTTAGGGTGGTGGGCTGATAAATGTCAACTAAACTCTTGCGGGTGCCTATCCGATTAGGGCCTGTTAATACCAATTTGAGTGCCACCGCCAATGGCCTTTTTTTGCTCCGCAAGGCGGGAAGGGCGTTGTGTAGTGAGCGTACATAAGCGACTGATAACACTGATCGATGCTTTGTTTAGTCTCAACAGGGGGGCAGGCGCATCTCTATTCAGCGGTGGTGAATATACCTGACTAAAGTTCCTAGGATTTAGTCCGATACCTTTATTAAGGGGTGCAAAGTCACCCCATTTCTGACTGCCCAGTTAAGGATCTAATCTTGTCCAGGGTTTTACTGATCGAACTCTCAGCCACTATTCGGCACATTCAGAAGAATGTGCTGATCAAGGCGGGGTATGACGTTGATGTCGCTTCCGATTTTGAAGCCGGTCTGGAGCAGCTACGTCAGGGTACTGAAGATGGGCGGGATTTTGATGCGGCTGTTATCGGTTGGCCTGTGCAGACCTCTCCTGAGATCAATGAACTCTTTGTGTTGCTGGAGAAAAAAGCCGATGCCGGTTTGGCGCTTCTGATTCTGGCCGGTAAAGCTGTGCCGGCTATTTTGGACTGGATCGATGCAAGGCCTAATGCGGCTTTTTTGTGCTGGAGTGACTATAAGAAGAGCGCCGATACCCTTGCGGCACTGCATATTGCGGTGGGAGGCGCGCTAGGTGATCAGGTTACCGCTGCGATTCAACCGGTACAGATTCTGTTTGTCGATGACTCCCCAACGGTTCGCTTTAAGTTCCGTAAGTTACTGAGAGCCAACGGTTATTACGCTGAAACGGCAGCTTCCGCCATGGAGGGCTTTGAGAAGGCGCTCAACTCGACGTTCGATATCGCTATCATCGACTACTTCATGCCCGGCGCCACCGGTGATGTGTTGTGTCGGCAACTGCGTGATAACCCCCAAACCACCGGTATTACCAGCGCTATTATCACCGGTACTTACCTCGACTACGCCATCAAGGATGCACTGGAGGCTGGAGCTGTTGAGTGTATGTTCAAGAATGAGAGCGAAGGTCTGTTTCTGGCGCGTGTGGATGCCATGAGTCGCCACATCCGCACCCGTAAGTCTATTGAGAAAGAGCGTAAACGGTTGGGTGGGATTCTGCGCTCTGTCGGTGAGGGGGTCTACGGTGTGGATGCCGAAGGGCGGATCTCATTCACCAATCCGGCCTGTATGCGTATGCTGGGCTTCGGGCCTGATGATCGGGTCATTGGAGAATCGGCACATCAGCTATTTCATTATGCTGATGAGCATGGGGTAGCGGTTGCCCAAGAAGAGTGTTTTTTACTGCAGGCATTTGTGGCAGGTGAATCGATCCAGTCCGAGGAGACCGTCTTCTGGCACAAGTCCGGGACCCCCATGCCGGTTGAATGCACCGTGTATCCCCTGACCATCGAGGGCAAGCGCGAAGGTTCGGTGGTGGCTTTTCGGGATATCTCCGAGCGTAAGCTACGGGAAGAGGAGCTGCGTTGGCAGGCCGGTCATGATGCGCTGACCAAACTGTGCAATCGGCGTAACTTCGAAGAGCAGTTGATGCAAGAGGTAGAGCGTCTCAAACGCAGTAATGAAGATAGTGCTTTGCTCTTTATCGATCTCGACCGCTTCAAGTATGTCAACGATTCTGCCGGCCATGCCGCGGGTGATCGGCTGTTGGTGGAAATCGCTCAAAGACTGACCTCCCGGTTGCGTCACACGGATATCCTGGCGCGCCTGGGGGGCGATGAGTTTGCCATTATCTTGCGTAACGTTCGAAAAGAGCGGGTACAGCGGGTGGCTGACGAGTATCGCAAGATGCTGGAGCAGTATATGTTTGTCTATGATGGCAGACAGTACAAGGTCAACGGCAGCATTGGCATTGCTCTCATGAACCGTGATACCCAATCTGCGGAGGAGGTGCTTGCCAATGCCGATATTGCTTGCAACATTGCGAAAGGCGAAGGCCGCAATCAGATTCATCTGTTCATTCCCGATGATGACGGTAACCAGGATGTGGATGTGGACCTCGGCTGGTCTGCGCGTCTGCAAAATGCCTTGGAAAATGACCATCTGGTGCTGCATGCCCAGCCAGTCATTCCGGTAACCAGTATCCCCCGGGAGCTGGTATCGGGCAGTGTGGAGTCAGTTTATGAACGGCTGCTGCCCAGCCTGCCTCAAGCCAGCCATTTCAATGAGCTGTTGTTGCGGCTGGATGATCCTGTATTGGGGCTGACCTACCCTGGCACATTCCTGCCAGCGGCTGAGCGTTTCAATATGATGGGTAAGATTGATTACTGGGTGGTCAGTACCGGACTTAAAAAGCTGGCGTTGATGCAGCGTGACGGATACGCGGGCACGTTCTCTATCAACCTGTCAGCGGAGACCATCACAAGTTCCCATGTAATCGATGATATTGAAGCACTGATTACTCAGCTCGGCATCGATTCCGGCAGGGTTGTTTTTGAAATCACCGAAGCTGCTGCCGTTTCGGATCTGATTGCGGCTAATGAGTTGATCTCCCGGTTGAGCGTCTTAGGCTGCCGCTTTGCCCTGGATGACTTTGGTAGTGGATTCTCCTCGTTTTCCCACCTGAAGCATCTGTCCGTGGATTTCATAAAGATTGATGGGGCTTATGTACGGGGTGCGGCCACGGATAGTGCGGATCGGGCTATTATCAGCTCCATCACAGATGTTGCCCACTCCCTTGGCAAGCGCACCATAGCCGAGCATGTTGAGGATGCGGATACCTTCCGTTTTATGGTTGAATCAGGCGTGGACTACGTTCAAGGGTACTTTATATCCAAACCAATGGCCCTGCCCCGAGTAGTGGCTGACCCTGACCATAAAGCTGATACCGACCTTATCGCCCGTTCATAGTCTCTAGGGGTATAGTGCCCCCAGTGTTAATAGCTTCCTAGGAATCTTGTTCGTTTTCGAGGGCCTGTTCGATGATTTCGCGGTAGAGGCGCAAAACCCTTACAGCCAGTTTTTGATACTCAGGGTGTTTATCCATCAAGGGCTTCATCTGGCCTAACTCCTCAAGCACCTCTTTGAGAAAGGCGAGATCCGCCTCACTCAGTTTTTCACCCTTGTCGACCCGTCTCTTAAGGCGTAGCGCTCTGGGTAACCGTTGCTTTGCAAAACGCTCCAGCAGGACAATGATAACGCCGTCATCATCGGATCGCTCCGCCATTTTTTCCCTCCGAGAGCCTCAAGCTGGTTCTTGCTATAGAGGGTAGACCAAAGATCTTTATCTATCCCC
>JAKSCN010000476.1 GCA_022360595.1 Chromatiales bacterium | reverse complement strand
CCGGATTTGCGGTTGTGGCCGATGAGGTGCGTAATTTGGCGAATCGTACTCAGGAGTCAACGGAAGAGATTCAGAAGACCATTGAAGAGCTCCAGGAGGGGGCGACCAAGGCATCAGCCGTTATGCATCAGGGGACCATTGAGGCTGAGAACAGTGTACAGCAGACAATGAAAGCGGGAGAGAGCCTGGATGGGATTAAACAGTCCATCACCACGATCAATGATATGAGTATTCAGATTGCCAGTGCTGCCGAAGAGCAGAGTGCGGTTACTCAGGATATCAACAACAGTATCACTGAAATTCATAAGGTTTCCAGCAATACCTCTGAGGGTATCAGCCAGATTAATACGGCCAGTCAATCGCTGAATAGCCTGGCTACCCAGTTGGATAACCTGTTGCATCAATTTAAAGTTTAACTCCTCTCATAACCCTGAGGGCCCCATGCTTTGCCGCTGATGGTCAAGCATGGGGCCAATTTTTTGGTGCTTGGGTTTCGTGTCATAAAGATTTAGAATTCGAGCTTTAGGGTTAATAGGCCCTAGGGAATACACAAATATAAAAATGACAACTGTGTTACCGGTTAATTAAGGAAGAGGTCGGATATGACAAACGCAAAACAATCAGGGATAAAAATCTTGCTCATCGTGCTGCTGCTGGGCGCTGGCGGATTCATGGGGAAGTTGATGTTCGATATGGTCAGCTATATGAAGGAGATGACCAACTCCGTGGTGGTGATGTCACAAAGTGTTCAGGTCATGGAGGAGAAAATCGTTGATATGGCCGGATACATGAAAAGCATGAACAAGAATATTGACACGATCGATGATGCGATCGGACACATGAATGTTGATATTCACACTATCCAAACCGCCATGTCTGAAGATTTGGATAGCATGCGGATTCAAATGGAGCAGATGGGGCCGGATATTCGCGTAATCGCCGGTCATATTACCCACATGGATGGTCTGATGAACCGCATGGGGTATGACATCTACCGGGGAACCCGTCCCATTGCGTCACCTTTTGGAATGATGCAAAACATGATGGATGGGCCAGAGTAACTGCGTTCGAACTTTATAACGGTGCTTCTGTCGAACTGTGCTTGTGAGTCTGAATAAGTTGGCATCGGGCTCATCTGATATGCTCCTCACAACATACTGACCATTCTGGAGGTTTTGAATGGCAAGCACAGCGTTTAAGGCAGCGGTTGTTGCGCTTCTTTTCTTATTCGTCTCTCTTGGGGTGTCTGCTCAAGAGTTGAGCAACCGATCATTCAAGGATCAGTGGGATAAGCCCATTGTCTTTGATGACTCTGTCGAGTGGGTGATCTTTTCATACAACCGCTCTGGTGGTCGGTGGGTCGGTGATATCTTGAAGGCGCTGGAGATCACTGATCCGTCTGAGCATCACTGGCTCTATGTCTCCGACATTTCCGAAATGCCCGGGATGATCACCAGGTTTATAGCAAAGCCGAAAATGCAGAAGTATTCGTATCCCATTGCGCTCGCTTATGAGCCGGAGGAGACCAAAGGCTGGCCACGGCAGGAGGATAAGGTGGCTGTCTATAGACTAAACAATATGTCTATTGAAGAGAGCCACTTTTTTGCTACGCAGGAGGCGCTGCAGACCTTCCTGACAGCGCTGATCAAAAAATAGTGGATCAGTCGTGAGGGGCCGGTTTGGTCTGATAAGTCAGCTTAGTGTAGACCAGTGCAGCCATCAGTGAATCGTTGACGGGGTTGTGTTTGGGGAGTTCGGGCAGATCCAGGTCTTGCAGAATTCTGTCGAAACTGAGGTCCACGTAGCGATCGATACCACCACGGGTTTTCCAGTCATAATATTGGGCGGAGACCTCTGTTTGGGGGTGGGGCAGGCGAATGCCGAGCCAGCGTTTTAGATAGCGATTGACCACCGCTACGTCGAACTCCAGGTAATAGCCCACCAGAGGGCGCGAACCGATAAAGGTGAGCAGTTGGCGTAGCGCCTCTTCAGGCTCCAGGCCGTTCTCCACATCGACATTGCGCAGTTGGTGAGCGCGGATGGAGTCGCGATTGATCTCTTGGGTGGGTTTCACCAGCAGGTGTAGGCGCTGGCTGGCGAGCACTCGCTGGTTGCGAATCTTCACGGCGCCAATGCTGAGAATCTCGGCACTCTTGGGATCAAGGCTGGTGGTCTCCAGGTCAAAGCAGACCAGCTCCCCGGTGTTGTCCTCTTCAAACAGGTAGCTGAAAGAGGCGTCTTTCAGGCGCTTGCGATCGGTCCAGCGTTGATAGCGGTGCAGCAGATTCATCAGAAACGCTCCAGCTTGAAGTGGTGATGAATCAGGCTCTTCAGCTCTTTCACCAAGGCGAGAGAGTCTTTTAGCAGATCTTTCTCCAGCTTGTGTAGGTCACTGGCATTGACAAAATTGCTGCTACCGTCGCTAGAGTTGAGTCCCGCACGCAGCTTCAGGCCCAGCATGAACTCAAAGGCGTCTACCAAGTCGTGGGTGAATTGCTTATCGAGAACACCTATGTTGGCCAGAGCGTGTAGACGCTTAGTGGTGTTGGTTTTAAAAATACCTTTCTCTAAACAGAGGCTGCGCACCCCGTGAACAATGGGAAAAATGCCGCCCTTTTTTATGTCGATCTCACCCTCATGCTCACCGTGTTCGACAATCAGTCGATGAAACAGCCCCAGTGGAATGTCGAAGCTGTCGATCGGGCGGGCAAACAGGGAGTAGAACTTGTCATTGCTGGCTGAGTAGTCGAACAGATAGTCTTTGGTCTCGACCAGTAGCTGTTTATCGCCACATACCTTGGCCGCATCGATAAAGGCCGAGAGGTCGAGCATACCCTGTTCGCTGGGTTGGCTGACCCAGCGCATGATGTCACGCTTGTACTCCGACTGGTGTTTGCACCACTTGGGGTTGTTCACCATCATTTGGCCGGGGCAGGGTGGGTAGCCGAAATCGATCAGCGCCTCAGAGAATGCCTCACCGACCAGATGGGCATGCTCCAGATCAAAGCCGTCCCGTACAATCAGGGCGTTATCCTGGTCTGTGTGTAAGATCTGCTCCTTGCGCCCCTCGCTGCCCATCACGATCAGGCAGGAGTTCTCCAGCAGCTCAGGTGGTGCGAGAAACTCAAACAGCTTGGTAAACAGGCGGTGATTGATCTCAGAAGCCAGTTGGGTGATGACAGGAATGCGTGT
>JAKSCN010000149.1 GCA_022360595.1 Chromatiales bacterium | reverse complement strand
ACTGCTGCAGTGAGTCCGCAGGTAGAATAACCTTCATTCCTGAAGCGGGTTGCATGGTGTTCCTCTGAACTGATAATTCTTTTCCCTAAAGTTTAGATGCTTTTTTGGATAGTATCTGAGATCTGAGTGGGAGAAATAAAACTTTGATTGATTTCCGTCAATTACCCCCCTGTGCCGTTATGGGAAGCTCCTGAGCCCAATAACACTCATATATTAATAGAGTGTTTCAACTAGGCTGCCGAGGATGTATCTGTTGCGCAGCGGAGTTTCAGCTTAATTCAACGGTTCAGAGGCGCGGGTGGCGTTATCCGAGGTAATCAATACATTTGGCCAGGATCTGCTCCGGCGCTATGGAGAGCGTGTCCATAAGCTGGCGATCAATGCCGGCTTTACCTGTCCCAATCGCGATGGCGAAAAGGGCGTTGGTGGCTGTACCTTCTGTAATAACGCGACTTTCAATCCGAATGCCCGAAAACCACCCACGGTAGCTGAGCAGATTGCCGCAGGACGGTCGGTGATTTTAAAACGCACCGGTGCTAAACGTTACATGGCCTATTTTCAGGCCTACACCAACACCTATGCCGATGTGGCCTACCTCGCTTCGCTCTACCAAGAGGCGTTGGGTGAGCCGGATGTAATAGGTATCTCGGTGGGAACGCGTCCGGACTGTGTTCCCGATAAGGTGCTTGATCTGCTGGCGGATCTAAAGCAGCAGGGACATGAGGTGTGGCTGGAGCTGGGGCTGCAGTCTGCCCAGGATGACGCGTTGGCGCGGGTCAATCGCGGTCACGGTTTTGCCGAGTATCAGGATGCCATTGAGCGTGCTCAGCAGCGTGGGCTGGATGTCTGTACGCATTTGATCGTTGGTTTGCCGGGCGAGGGCCGGGAAGAGTCCCTGATGAGCTTGAAGAAGGTGTTGGCGCTGGGTGTACAGGGATTGAAGTTACATCCTTTACATGTGGTGAAAGGCACGTTGCTGGCCAATCAATGGCGCCGGGGAGAGTATCAGACTTTAACCCTGGGTGAATACATCACTATCGCAGCCGATCTGATTGAGCAAACACCGCCCTCGGTGATCTATCACCGTGTTACCGGCACGGCGGCAGAGAATCTGTTGTTGGCCCCCGACTGGTGCGCGAAGAAGTGGATTGTATTGAACGGTATTGAGCAGGAGCTGCGACGGCGAGGTACGGCACAGGGGGCACGTGTGATGTCGGAATCAAGCTATGTGACTGATTTGAAGGAGCCTCTCGCCGCATCGGCGTGATGAGAGCTCCAGTAACTATTTTTGATAGGTAACGCGGATATGGAACTGGTATGTCCAGCAGGTAATTTGCCTTCACTGAAAGCGGCGGTCGATAGCGGTGCCAATGCCATCTATTTCGGTTTTAAAGATGACACCAACGCCCGCCACTTTGCCGGGCTCAATTTTGATCAGGCAAAGATCGCCAAAGGGATCGATTATGCACGGCAGCGAGGTGTGCGGATCTTTTTAGCGCTGAATACCTATCCGCAGCCGGGTAACTGGTCGCGTTGGCAGCGGGCGGTCGATCAGGCGGCGGATCTGCAAGTGGATGCCATGATCGCGGCTGATATGGGGGTGCTCGATTACGCAGCGGAGCGCTATCCCGAGCTGCCACTGCACCTCTCTGTGCAGGGCTCAGCCACCAATTTCGAGGCTCTCAAGTTCTATCATGAGAACTTCGGCGTCCGCCGGGCGGTGCTGCCGCGGGTTTTGTCTCTCTCACAGGTCAAGCATGTGGTGGAGAACAGCCCGATCGAGGTGGAGGTGTTTGGTTTTGGCAGCCTCTGCGTGATGGTGGAGGGGCGTTGTATTCTCTCCTCCTATGCAACAGGCCGTTCACCCAACACCTTTGGGGCTTGTTCACCGGCCAGCCATGTTGAGTGGCGTGAAACCGCAGAGGGACTTGAGACACGTCTTGGTGGTGTGTTGATCGAGTGCGCGGGAAAAGGTGAGAGCGCCGGTTATCCCACCCTCTGCAAAGGGCGTTTCCAAGTGGGTAACAATACTTATCATGCGATTGAAGAGCCGACTAGCTTGAACACCCTTGAGCTACTGCCTGAGTTGATTCAGGCCGGTGTCTCAGCGATCAAGATTGAGGGGCGTCAGCGTAGCCCGGTCTACGTCAAACAGGTGACCCAGGTTTGGCGGCAGGCGATTGATGCCTGTCTGAATAATCCCGAAGGTTATCAAGCACGAGCCGACTGGATGGCGCAGCTGGATAAGGTTTCGGAAGGGAGCCAGACCACTTTGGGCGCCTATAGCCGCCCTTGGCAGTAACTCTAGTT
>JAKSCN010000477.1 GCA_022360595.1 Chromatiales bacterium | reverse complement strand
TCAATCGGGGGCTGCCCGACCTGGTCATTCTGGACATCGGGCTGGGTGACGACATCGATGGTGGCTTTGAGCTCTGCCGCCAACTGCGCAGTATGTCCGACTCGCTACCCATTATCTTTCTCACCGCCCGGGATAGCGACCTGGATACCGTTTCCGGCTTGCGGTTGGGCGCCGATGACTATCTCACCAAGGATATCAGCCTGCCACATCTGACAGCCCGTATTTCGGCTCTATTCCGGCGCATTGAAGTGCTGCAGTCCCCCAAAAGCGAAGACACGCTAATTGAGCGTGACGATCTGTCGATCAACATGGATCGCATTCAGGTGAGCTGGCAGGGCAAGCCTGTTGACCTGACGGTGACCGAGCTCTGGTTTGTACATGCCCTAGCCAACCACCCAGGCCATGTGCGCACGCGCGACCAGTTGATGGAGGCGGCAAACATCTACGTGGACAGCACCAGTATCAGTACGCACATCAAGCGTATCCGGCGTAAGTTCGAAACGATAGACCCAAGCTTCAGCGCCATCGAAACCGTCTACGGCATGGGTTACCGCTGGCAAAGCCACTCATGAGCACACGTCCCCAGCGCAGTTTTCGCCAGAGCATTCGCTTTAAGTTGATGCTGGTATCGTTATCGCTGCTGTTAATCCCGTGGGCCGGTTATCACTATCTGCAGGAGAACGAAGCATTTCTACGAAACGCTCAGGAAGATGTACTCTTCGGCACTGCCCAAGCGGTAGCCGCTACCCTGCGTAATCAACCTGACCTGTTCATCTCCGGCGCTACCACCTCGGCCGGCTCTTCCAACCAGTATCTCTATGTTCATCCACTCACCAGCAACATTCAGGTGGATGGTTATAACGATGACTGGCAAGGTTATATCCATAACGCCTGGCGCTTTGATAACGACCGCGGCCTCGCCTTCGATCTGGTTATCGCCCAAAATTCGCTGCACCTCTATCTACTTCTTCATGTGGACGACGAGCAGATCATTTTCCGTGAACCGGGCAACAGCAGCTCATCCCAACATGATGCCGTTGAACTATCGATCATCAATCCACAGGGAGAACTCCAGGACTATCGCATCAGCACCACTTCACCAGGTTGGGCGGATGTCTATCGCCTCTCCGATGACGGCTTGCAAACCTCGCTTTATCAGACCGCCACACTGATCAAAAGCGAGTGGCAAACCACTCACAGCGGCTATGCGTTGGAGCTGCGTATTCCCCGCTATCTGGTCGGTGATAACCTGGCGATCAGCATCAGCGATGTTGATCACGCGAATAGTCCGCCCACTAGGCTCAGCACCCAACCGGCAGACTCCCCAGCCCCAAACCAGTTGATCACCGTCAGCCCCAGCATACAGAGAATCATCAGCGGTATTGCCCACGACAATACCCGTATCTGGGTGGTGGATCGCTTTCAACGCGTACTGGCGCGGCGCGGCTCTCTGCAGGCGGCAGAGAATCTGGAGCAGAACGAGAATGAGGTCCCCGGACTGCTAAAACTGCTGTTTAATCTCGTACTGGCACAACCCACCGAACAGTTCCAGGATGACTACGCCAACCGTATTCAGATACAGGCACCGGAGATCGCCTCAGCACTCAACGGCACACCGGATACACGCCGCCGCACCACCCCCGATCAGCGTGCGGTGATTCTCTCGGCCACCTGGCCTATACATGCCAGTGAAGGGATTGTAGGGGGCGTTCTGGTGGAGCAGACCACCAATCAGATTCTCTCTCTGCAGAACCGCGCCATTGAGGGACTGTTTGGCGTCACCCTGCTGCTTTTCATCACCACCAGCCTGTTACTGCTTGGTTTTGCCACGCTGCTGACCGGCCGGGTGCATCGGCTGCGCAACCGGGTCGAAGAGGCGGTAACCCATGATGGCCGCATTCTCAACACCCTGAAACCAGACAACTCCAGCGATGAGATCGGCGATCTAAGCCGCAGCTTCGCCAGCGTGCTCAATCGCCTGAGCGAATACAACCGTTACCTGGAGGCGATGGCGTCGCGCCTCGCTCATGAACTCAGAACACCGCTCACGGTAGTGCGCTCATCCCTGGATAACCTCTCCCAGGAAGCGTTGCCTGAAGAGCGTGATAAATATCTGGACCGGGCCAAAGATGGTGTGGAACGCCTGGCCATTATTCTGCATCGCATGCGTGAAGCGACACGGCTCGAACAGCTTCTGCAGCAGACCGAGCTGGAGACCTTCGATCTGGCAGAGATGCTCAACATCGCCACAGAGAGCTACCGCAGCGCTTTTCCCGATATACAGTTTGAAATCACCATACCTTCAACACCTGTAAGCGTTACCGGCTCTCCCGAACTACTGAGTCAGGCCCTGGATAAGCTGATCAGCAACGCCAGTGACTTCCACACCAAAGGCACACCGGTTGAGATCACCCTGCAGCGAGCAGCCACTACCACCTACTTAAGCATCAGCAACCAGGGCCCTGCACTACCGAAAGGGATGGAGCAGACTATTTTTGA
>JAKSCN010000372.1 GCA_022360595.1 Chromatiales bacterium | reverse complement strand
GGGAGGGTTTTTCGTTGATCAGTTGGATCAGGAACTCTCCCAAGTCCGACTCCAGGCATTCGATACCGCGCGCTTCAAGAAACTCGTTCAGCTCCATCTCTTCCGATACCATCGACTTGCCTTTGATCAGCTGCCTGGCGTTATGCCGGTTCATGATCTCAAGTACGATGTTGTTGGCTTCATCGACAGTTTCTGCCCAGTGGACTTGAATGCCGTTCTTTGTGCAGCTCTCTTCCAACTGCTCCAGCAGTTCCGGTAATCGGGTCAGGGCATCTGCTTTGATCTTTGCCCCTTGCCAGCGCAGTAGATCCAGAGCTTTTGGGTCAGGGAAGGCTTCCAGGCGTTTGTTGATGAGCCCGTCCATTGCAGAGCGGAAGTTCTTACGGATCTGCGGATTGTTCAGAGCGTCGTGGACGCGGCTGTCAAAATCAATCGTCTGCTGCATTGGTACGCTCCCAGAGGAAACTGGCAATGTGTTGGCCACGCAGTGGTTTGTCGATGTGCTTCAGGTGGCCGGTGATGTTCATGAGGCAGCCGCAGTCGCCGCTGACCAACTTGTTGGTGTCGGTTGCCAGGATGGTCTCAACCTTCTCTTCGACCATCGCCGCCGAGATCTCCGGGTGTTTGACTGCAAAGGTACCGCCAAAGCCACAGCACTCCTTTTTGCGCGCCTGTTCGACAACCTCTACGTTGTCTAGCTGGCTCAGCAGTTGTTCATGCTGTTCAGCAACGCCCATTTCACGACGGGCGGAGCAGGAGGTGTGCAGGGTCACTTTGATCGGGGCGCCCAGGTCTTGGGGATTGATCTTCAATACATTGACCAGAAACTCGGTCAGCTCATAGACCCGATCAGCGAACGCCTGGATCGATGCCTCTTCCGCTTCACCCTTGAACAGCTCCGGGTAGTGGTGGCGCAACATGCCGGCGCAGGAGCCGGAGGGGACAACAATCGGATACTCTTTGGGGAAGCAGGCGAGTTGTTGTCTGGCAACGGCGCGTGCCTCATCGCGAAAGCCTGAGTTCCAAGCGGGCTGGCCGCAGCAGGTCTGGTCCGCTGGGAAGATCACTTTCACGCCTTCGCGTGCAATCAGGCGCATACTGTCGAGCCCGGCCTCGGGGTAGAGGGTGTCTATCAGACAGGTGCCGAAGAAGTAGATCTTCTCCGGTTTGTCTGGGTAGGTGCGTTGCTGGTTACTCAATGTCATCACCGATCGGTTTAATAGGCTAAGTTGTTAATGGTCGCTGGTGCTGTCGGAGAGGTTGCGCAGTTCGCGCTGCTCTCGCAGCACCTCTCTGTCGATCTGTTGCAGAGACTCTTCTACAAATACCAGGTGCTCTTGGGCCGCCAGACGCGCCTTTTCCGGATCGCCCTCGAGGATGGTGTTCATCAGTCGGCGGTGCTGGTTGCTGAGGGGTTCGAACACCCGGGGGATGGTGTAGAGCTTGTCCAGGTTGTGAGAGATGCTGTTCTGCAAAAGGTTGAAGAGCCCCTGCATAATGTTGAGGAGCACTTCATTGTGTGATGCCTTGACGATGGAGAGATGGAAGGCTGCATCGGCGCGGGCCTCATCCATCGGATCAGGTGATCCGTGCATGCGAATCATCTTTTCAAAGCACTGAATGATCTCCGCCTTTTCGTCGGTTGTGCCGCGTAGCGCAGCGTAGTAAGCAGCGGTTCCCTCCAGTGCATGGCGAACTTCCAAAACATCGAAGCGAGACTCCGGATTCTCTACTAACATTGTGTTGAGCGGTTCAATGAAGTCAGTAGACGCTTTCTCACAAACGAAGGTCCCGCCGCCGCGCTTGGTGGTGAGTATGCCTTTCAGGTTGAGCTTCTGTATCGCCTCGCGCAGGGAAGGGCGTGAGACATCCAGTTCAACCGCCAGCTCCCGCTCACTTTTGAGGCGTTGACCGGGTTGGAGTTGTCCCTCGGAGATCATTTTTTCGAGTGTTTCTGCGATCTGGTCCGATAAGCGTGTGCGTTTCATTTACCTTCCTAATATGAAATTGGTCATACCAATTTTTCTGTAGTCTAGACCGAAAAAAAGAAATAGGGAAGTTCTATTTGATTATTAATAACTTCTTATAAAACATATATTAAAGAATAGCCGCATAGGCACAATAACAATGTTTAGGAAATAATGGATTTTCTTGTTGACACAGAACATCAACTCCTCTATTAATTTATTGGCCTGACCAATTTACCAATTATTAACAGGTTAAAAACCGGTGGCCCATGAGCATAGGGGTTACCAATCTATTTCATCAGTGGAGAGAACAAATGAATCGAAAACTGATTGCCGTGGCCTCAGCAGTAACATTGGCACTGTCTGTATCAAGCGCATCCTCGTTTGCTGCAAGTAAGAAGGTTTTGTTGAAAGTGCCTGTCTGGTTTGGCACCCATTTGACTGGTCTGGGCTCAACGCCCAAGTGGTTGGCCGAGCATGTCAATGAGGCATCCGGTGGTTCAGTCAGATTGAAGATCTATGAACCCGGTAAACTGGTTCCTCCGAAAGAGATGCTGGAGTCTGTCTCGAAAGGGCAGGTGAATGCCGGCTGGACTACACCCGGTTATAACACCGGGCAGTTGGGGCAGAAGGGTGCGATCTTTTCCGCAGTGCCTTTTGGTCCTGATGCGCCGGAGTTTCTGGCTTGGGTCTATTACGGTGACGGCCGTAAGCTCTGGCAGGAGACCTACGATAAGGCAGGTTACAATATTCACTCTATCCCCTGTTCCATCATTGCCCCTGAAACCTCGGGCTGGTTCTCCAAGCCGATCGATAAGCCGGATGATCTGAAAGGTGTACGCATGCGCTTCTTCGGACTGGGTGCGCTGGTGATGGAGAAGATGGGGGTCTCCACCTCACTGCTGCCATCGAAGGAGATTTTTCCGGCGCTTGAGAAAGGTGCTATCGATGCTACTGAGTTCTCTATGCCGGCCATCGATAAGCTGCTCGGCTTCCACAAAATCCTCAAGTACAACTACTTCCCCGGTTGGCATCAGCCCGCCACCATGTTTGATCTGATTATCAACAAAGATACTTGGAACAAGATGGATAAACAGCAGCAGGCGGTGCTGGAGATGGGTTGTAAAGCGGCGATGCTGGACGGCTTGGCGCTGGGTGAAGCGATTCAGTTCCCAGAGATGAAGAAGAACGCCGAGCGTGGTGTTGAGAACCGCTACTGGTCGGCTGAGATGCTGAACGCTTTCCGCGGTAAATGGGATGAGGTTGTTGCGGAAGAGAGTGCGAAAGATCCTGAGTTCAAACGCATCTACGACAATCTGCAGGCCTTCCGTGCAGACTACAGATTGTGGAACGAGTGGGCGTTCCTGCCTCGTCCGGGTACTGCTCGGGTTGAGAAGTAACTCTCGTGTAGGGGGTACGGCTTGCCGGTGGGCCGGCCGTATCGCCCGTTAGCTCTCTTGGTGGAGGTGTCAGCCTCCACCACTGCCTCCGCTTGCGAGAGGTGGTTGTAAACAGAGGATCAGAGATGTCTTCCACAGTTCAAGAACACCCTCAATATCGAATTCCCATTGTTGAGTTTTTAAACGGTACCGTTCGGCGTATTGCCGAGACGACAGCCTGGCTCAATGTGGCACTGATGCTTGTTATTCTGACCCAGGTGGTGATGCGCTACGGCTTTGAGCGTGGCCTGGTTCCCCTGGAGGAGTTGATGTGGCACCTCTATGCCATCGCCTTCATGTTTGGGATGGCCTACTCGATCACCAACGACTCACATATCCGGGTGGATATCGTGCATATGTCTCTACCCCGACGGATCCAGCATGTGTTTGAGATCTTGGGCATCCTCTTTCTGCTTTTCCCTTTTCTTTGGATCATCTTCGATCACAGCGTCAGTTGGGTGGCTGAGGCCTACCGGGTGGGTGAGTCGTCCGCCAATCCAACCGGGTTGCCGTATCGTTGGGTGATCAAGTCTGTGGTGCCTATCACCATGGTGCTGATGTTTCTGGCCGGGCTTGCCAGACTGATTCAGGAGATACTGCTACTGATGCACTACGGCAAAGAGCCACCTGAAGAGATATCCGGGCGTGTCACCATGCTGCGTAAATTTTTCCACCTGAAACCGATGAATGGCGAGAACAACGGTGGCGTTGAAGAGGGGAAAGAGTGATGCATCTAGAGCCCGAAAATTATCTTGTTATTGCGATGTTTGTCTCTTTCATCGCGCTACTGTTTACCGGTTTTCCAGTGGCCTGGGTGCTGGCGGGAGTGGGTATCACTTTTGCCGGTGTCGCTTACTGGACTGACGATATGGGGCTGACCATTACCGGCCTCGACTACAATACACTGGGGCTTTTGGTTGGCCGTATATTCGGCATCATGGATAACTGGGTGTTGGTTGCACTACCCATGTTTATCTTTATGGGATTGATGCTGGATAAATCCGGTGTTGCCGAGCGGATGATGCACTCCATGCAGAAGCTGTTCGGCAATGTCAAAGGTGGTTTGGCGATCACCGTGACAATGATCGGCATTATCCTGGCGGCATCTACCGGCATTATCGGTGCATCGGTGGTGCTGTTGGGAGTAATGTCACTGCCCATCATGCTCAAGCAGAGTTACCACAAACCCTTGGCGCTGGGTACCGTGGCCGCGTCGGGTTGTCTCGGTATTCTGATTCCGCCTTCGATCATGCTGGTGATCATGGGTGATCAGCTCGGTGTCTCGGTGGGTGATCTGTTCATGGGCGCGGTCTTCCCCGGCATCATCCTCGGCTTTCTCTATATCACCTACATTGTGATCTACGGTATGTTCAAGCCGGAGAACGCACCGTTGGCGGCTGATCACAGTGAGATTCGTCTGCAGGATGTGATGCGAGTGATGCTCGACATTCTGCCTCCGGCACTGCTGATTCTGGCGGTGCTCGGCTCCATCTTTGCCGGTGTCGCTACGGTGACCGAAGCTTCGGGTATCGGGGCCATTGGCGCCACAGTGCTCTCGTTCGCCTACAGACGTTTGAACTTAGGTGTGCTGAAAGAGGTGGTGATCAACACCATGAACACCTCGGCTTATATCTTTGCCATCTTCGTGGGTGCGACGATTTTTGCCCTGGTGCTCCGCGAGTGCGGTGGTGATGAGCTGATTGAGTCTGCCCTCAACGGCTTGGGACTTGGTCCTTATGGGCTGATCGCCGTCGTACTGATACTGGTGTTTGTGCTCGGCTTTTTCCTCGATTGGATTGAGATCAGCCTGATCATGCTGCCGCTGCTTGGCCCTGTTATCGGCGGGCTCGATCTCAATGTGGAAGGCTATGGTGTGGTTGATAATCCCAACCTGGTCTGGTTTGCGTTGCTGGTGGCAGTCACCTTGCAGACATCCTTTTTGACGCCGCCGGTGGGCTTTGCACTCTTCTATCTGAAAGGTGTCTGCCCGAAAGATGTGCGGCTGACCGAAATCTACCGTGGGGTAGTGCCGTTTATCGTCTTGCAGCTGATTGGTCTGGCGCTGGTGTTTTCCTTCCCGCAGCTCGTGACCTGGCTGCCGTCGGTGGCTTACGGCAATTGATGTAAGTAAAAATATAAGTGGTTAAGCCGCTCCTCCAGAACAGATACTGTAGGAGCGGCTTCAGCCGCGAACGGCATAGCGTTTGAAATAAACGCTATGCCAACTATTAAAACTCTACCGAATGGATCCAATGCCCGAACGATATCAACAACTGGAGCAGGCGTTACGTGAGGTGATACCTGAAGAGCGGATCATCACCGATCCGCTGCGCACCCTGGCCTATGGCACCGATGCCAGTTTTTATCGGTTGATTCCGAAGATTGTTGTGCGTGTCGATAATGAAGATGAGGTGAGGGATGTGGTGTACCTCGCCAACCGTTATCAGACACCGATAACCTTTCGGGCGGCAGGCACCAGCCTGTCGGGGCAGGCGATCAGTGACTCGGTATTGGTGGTGCTGTCCGGCACCGGCTGGCGCGACCACAGTGTCAGTCGGGATGCGGAACAGATCACCCTGCAGCCGGGAGTTATCGGTGCAACGGCCAATGAATATCTGGCCCCTTATCAGCGCAAGATTGGTCCTGACCCGGCCTCTATCAACGCGGCAAAGATTGGTGGCATAGCGGCCAACAATGCAAGTGGTATGTGTTGTGGAACGGCTCAGAACAGTTACCACACACTGGTTGGTATGCGCATCGTGCTGAGTGATGGTGCGGTATTGGATACCCGTGATCAGGCCAGTATGACCGCTTTCCAAAAAACGCACAGTGAACTGTTGGATCAGCTCTCTGAACTGGCGATGCGCACCCGGCACAATGATAAGCTGGCCGAACGAATTCGGCATAAGTATCGCCTGAAGAACACCACCGGTTATAGTCTTAATGCGCTGGTCGATTTCCAAGAGCCTATCGAGATACTGCAGCACTTGATGATCGGCTCTGAAGGAACGCTCGGTTTTATCTCTGAAATCACTTACAGGACTGTTCCGGATCACCCCCATAAAGCGACAGCACTTATTCTGTTCCCGGATATCGAGACCGCCTGTAAAGCGGTAGCCGCTTTGAAAAGCTCACCCGTGGCAGCGGTTGAGCTGATGGATCGGGCGGCGCTACGTTCCGTCGAAAATAAGCCGGACATGCCGGACTATCTGAAGGCGCTGGATGATGAGGTGGCGGCGCTATTGGTCGATGTGCGGGCTGAGGGTGGCCTTGAACTGGTGGAACAGATAGAGGCGGTGAGTGCCGCCTTGAGCGGGCTGCCTTTGGTGCGAACGGCGGAGTTCACCGATGATCCTCAAGCCTATCAAGCCTTGTGGAATATCCGTAAAGGGCTGTTTCCGGCAGTGGGAGCGGTGCGCCAGGTAGGGACCACGGTGATTATCGAAGATATCGCCTTTCCGGTGGAGGAGCTGGCGCCGGCGGTGCGTGAGCTGCAGACCCTGTTCAAGCTGTACCACTATGATGAGGCGCTGATCTTTGGCCATGCCCTGGAGGGCAATCTCCACTTTGTCTTTACCCAGGACTTCAATACAGAAAAAGAGGTGGCGCGCTACGAAGGGTTGATGGATGCCGTCTGTCGGATGGTCGTGGGTGAGTATGGCGGTTCGCTGAAGGCCGAGCACGGTACCGGCCGCAACATGGCCCCCTTTGTCGAGATGGAGTGGGGGAGTGATGCCTATCAGCTGATGTGGGAGTTGAAACGTCTGTTTGATCCCAAGGGGCTGCTCAATCCCGGGGTGATTCTGAATGACGATCCAGAGATCCATCTTAAGAACCTGAAGCCACTGCCGGCCGCCGATGCGATTGTCGATAAGTGCATCGAGTGCGGCTTTTGTGAGGCGATCTGCCCATCACGTGATCTCACCTTGACACCACGCCAGCGTATCGTCTCATGGCGCGAGATATCGCGGCTTCAAGCAAACGGTGATGATCCTGAACGGCTCAAGCGTTTTACCGATGATTTTGTCTATCAGGGGTTAGAGACCTGTGCGGTTGATGGCCTCTGTGCGGCGCGTTGTCCGGTCGGTATCGATACCGGCCTGCTGACACGAAAATTGCGCCAGGCCGAGCGTGGTCCTCGATCCCATAAAGTGGGGCGCTGGATTAACAGCAACTTCTCATCTGTGGAAAAGGGTACACGTGCCGGTTTGGTGTTGGCCGGCTTTGCCCAGGATCTGCTGGGTGATAAGACGTTAGCAGCGCTCTCCAAGTCGCTACGCAAGGTGAGCGGAAATCGCCTGCCGCAGTGGAGCCCGGCTATGCCTCGCTCGGCAGGTAAGGTGGCGCCGATTGATAGCTATCCGTCGAGCAACGGTAAAGTGGTCTACTTCCCCAGTTGCGTCAGCCGCACCATGGGGCCGGCGAAACACGATCCTTACCAAGACCCGCTGCATCAACGCATGCAGTCGCTGCTGCAGAAGGCGGGTTACGAGATTATCCTGCCTGAAGGTATAGAGCAGCACTGCTGTGGTATGCCGTTGGCCAGTAAAGGGTTGCCTGAAGAAGCGGATGAGAGCCTGCAGCGGTTAGAGCAGCTGCTGTGGCAGGTGTCGGAGCGGGGAACAATTCCGGTGCTGTGTGATACCAGCCCCTGCACGATGCGCATGATCGAAGGGTTCACCAAGCCTTTGAAGGTGTTTGAGGCGGTAGGTTTTATCAGCCAGCATCTGATGCCGCATCTGAATCGTGTGAAACAGCTGGAGAAGGTCTCACTGCATATCACCTGCACCAGCCGCAAGATGGGGCTGGAGGCGACAATGATTGAGCTGGCAAAATCGTGCGCCAAAGAGGTGCTTCTCTCTGAAGATAAAGGTTGCTGTGG
>JAKSCN010000672.1 GCA_022360595.1 Chromatiales bacterium | reverse complement strand
TTCACACTCCAAATATAATAGTTAATAACACTGAATGGGGATGTTACTGCGGCATTTCAAGATCAAAACAGCTTCGCCGTGGCAACCACCGAGGTGATCAGACCTAACACCAGGTTAACCCCAATTAAAGCACGGATTTTAGCCATCTGCTGCCCGGCAACAGGAATATCTTGATCATTGAGCGCCTTACCCATACGCCTAAAGGGCACAAAATAGATGTATGCGAAGATCCCCATCATCACCAAACCGATGCCCATCATGCTATGCACATGGAGTCCGGCCTTGCCACCCCATATACCTAAAAACACCCAATAGCCGGTGATCAGCAGCAATGCAATAGCCACCCACACCCAAGGAAAAAAACCGCTCAACACTCGGTGCATCAAAGGCAGGCGCACGGGAGGCTCCAGCAGATCATTCACAGCCGGGCGCAGCGCCATATGGGCAAAAAACATTCCGCCCACCCAGACGATGGTGGCGACAATATGCAAGGTCATCAACAGACTAAAGGTTGTCATTCGAACATCTCTCCATATTAAATAGACAGCCAATCCATTAAAGATTAGGGCCTGTTTACACTAAGATTGGTCATCCACATTCCGCTGCAACCAGAATTCGAGCAACGCCAGATGCCAAAGTTTGCTGCCCTGCAGACGGGTGTGGTGCATCTCGGGCGCCGCCAACAGCATATCGACATAAGCACGCGAGTAGAGATCGCGATTCAGGCAGGCCTGAGAGTTGAGGATGTCGCGCATGAAATCAAGAAAATCACCCCGCACATACTTCAGCGCCGGCATAGGGAAGTACCCCTTGGGTCGATCGATGACCGAGTCGGGAATCAGGCCACGGGCAATCGCTTTGAGCGGATACTTACCCCCCTCACGCAGTTTAAACTCGGGTGGGCAACGCGCCGCCAGCTCCACCAGTTCGTGATCCAGAAACGGTACGCGCGCCTCCAATCCCCAGGCCATGGTCATATTATCGACCCGCTTCACCGGGTCATCGACAATCAAGGTGGTGACATCCATGCGCAGCACCGCATCCATAAAAGTGTCCGCGTCAGGCTCAGCAAGGAGTTCGGCCACCCGCTGAGAGGTATAATCTTCACCACGATAAGCGGCCGATACCGTGTGCAGATACTCCTCGTGATCACGATCGAAATAGTGGCGTGCAAATCGCTCAACGGGAGTACCGTCAGTCTCCGACATCATACGCGGATACCAGAAGTAGCCCCCAAATACCTCATCAGCGCCCTGCCCCGACTGCACTACCTTGATCTCTTTCGAGACCTGCTCGGAGAGCAGATAGAAGGCAACCGCATCCTGACCAAACATCGGCTCGGCCATCGCATCCACCGCCTCGGGCAACCGCTTTAGCACCTCACTGTTGGGAATGTGGAATTTACGATGGTTGGTGGCATAGCGCTCCACCACTTGGTCGGAGTACTCAAACTCGCTGCCCTTCTCATCCGGATGATCCTCGAAACCGATTGAGAAGGTACGAATATCGCTCTTACCGATCTCCGCCAGCAACCCCACCAGCAGACTGGAGTCGAGCCCACCCGACAGCAGCACGCCCACCGGCACATCAGCGATGTCATTGCGCTTACGCACCGCTTCGCGCAGCGCTTCGTGAATATGCTCCAGCCACTCATCTTCGCTCACCGGCTGCTCTGGACGGGTTGCCGGAAACTGCCAGTATCGGCGCGTCCTGACACTGCCATCCGCCTTGACAGTCATACAGTGCCCCGGCTGCAGCTTACGCACCCCATTCAGGATGGTACGTGGGGCGGGGATTACCGCATGCAGGGTAAATTGGTGATGCAGCGCGACGGCATCAATAGAGGTATCCACCCCACCGCCGGCCAGAATAGCCTGCACATTGGAGGCGAAACGGAAGCAGCTCTGCTGCTGGTTATAGTAGAAAGGCTTGATCCCCAAACGGTCGCGGGCTGCAAACAGGGTCTCGCTGCGCTGATCCCAGATCGCAAAGGCGAACATCCCATGCAGACGCTCGACACAGCGCTCTCCCCAGGCGTGATAAGCCTTCAGGATTACTTCGGTATCCCCATCGGAGAAGAAATGATAACCCTTGGTTTTCAGCTCTTCACGAAGCTGCGGATAGTTGTAGATCGCCCCGTTGAAGACCAGTGCCAAGCCCAGCTCCTGATCCGTCATGGGCTGATGAGCGTGTTCAGTCAGATCGATAATCGACAGACGCCGATGCCCCAGGCCCAACGGGCCGTCACTGTAACAACCGCCGTGGTCCGGGCCGCGCTTCTCCAGTCTGGCGGTCATACGCTGGATCATACCCATATCGGGCATCTGCCCATCAAACCGCAATTCACCACATAACCCGCACATTTGCGACTCTCCACTCACATCTATTCATTGATTGCCATGGCGACATCATACAACTGGTGCCATACTCTAACGCCAACCGTCTCCATTTCAAATCGGGGACTTCCACGACGCAGCAGCAATGATACAGGAGAGCAGTATGCAACAGGCAGATATCGGATTGATCGGCCTCGCGGTGATGGGACAAAACCTGGTATTGAACATGAGTGACCACGGCTATCGCGTCGCTGTCTACAACCGCTCTTCAACCAAGACAGATCAGTTCATCAACGGCTCGGCGGCAGGGAGAGAGATCAGCGGCCATGACTCTCTTGAATCGCTGGTGGCATCGCTCAAATCCCCGCGCAAAATCATGCTGATGATCCGTGCCGGCGAACCGGTCGACCAGATGATCGAACAGCTTATCCCATTGCTGGATAAGGGCGACATTATCATCGACGGCGGCAACTCCCGCTTTACCGACACCAACCGACGCGTGAAGAGCGTTGCCGCCAGCGGGCTGCATTTTCTCGGCTGCGGTATCTCCGGCGGCGAAGAGGGCGCCCGCCATGGCCCCTCCATCATGCCCGGCGGTGACGTTGCCGCCTGGCCCCAGGTACGGGAGATATTCCAGGCCATTGCCGCGCAAGTCGATGGCCAACCCTGCTGCCAGTGGGTGGGGGAAGGGGGCGCCGGTCACTACGTCAAGATGGTCCACAACGGCATCGAATACGGTGACATGCAGCTAATCAGCGAAGCCTACCACCTGATGCGGAGTGGACTGGAGCTACCCGTCCCGGAGATCCAACCGGTCTTTGCCGAGTGGAACAAGGGGGTACTCGACTCCTACCTGATAGAGATCACTGCCGATATTCTCAGCGTACAAGACGAAGACGGTAAACCGCTCATCGATAAGATTCTCGATACCGCCGGGCAGAAGGGAACCGGCAAGTGGACCGGTATCAGCGCCCTGGAGCTGGGAATGCCGCTGACCCTGATTACCGAAGCGGTTTTTGCCCGCTGCCTCTCAGCCCTGAAAGAACAACGCCTGCGTGCCGAGACAATCTACGGCCCGCCGGATACTGTATTTCAGGGTGACCCGAAAAAGGCAGTGCGCGACCTGCACGACGCCCTCTATGCCGCCAAGATCATCTCCTATGCCCAAGGCTACATGCTGATGCAAGAGGCTGCCAAAGAGTACAACTGGAATCTCAGCTACGGCGATATCGCGCTGATGTGGCGCGGCGGCTGCATCATCCGCAGCCGCTTTCTCGATAACATCAAGCAGGCCTTTGAGCAGAATGCCAGCCTGGAAAACTTGCTAATGGATGACTTTTTCATCCAGGCCATTCAGGAGACACTCCCCGGCTGGCGCCGTACGGTAATCCGCGGTATTGAACTGGGTCTGCCACTACCGGCGATGAACGCTGCCCTCACCTTCTTCGAAGGTTATCGCAGCGGCCGCCTGCCCGCCAATATGCTGCAGGCCCAGCGCGACTATTTTGGCGCCCACACCTATGAGCGTGTCGATCAGCCCCGCGGCCAGTTTTTCCACACCGATTGGAGTGGCCAGGGCGGATCAGCAGCATCCACCACCTACGACGTTTAGCCGGAGTCACCTATGTCATATCCCTGCACCTATGTGATCTTTGGCGCCACCGGCAACCTCTCCCGGGTCAAGCTGATGCCGGCCCTCTACCATCTGGAATCAGCCGGCAAACTCAATGATGAGACCCGGATTGTCGCCGTGGGACGGCGCGACTGGGACGATGAGCGCTGCCATGCGGAAGTCAAAGATTGGGTTACCAACAAGGCTCGGGATGGCCTGGACGAGGCACTCTTCGCCAAGTTCAGCCAACGTATCCGCTACTTCCGTGGAGACATCACCGATCCTGACAGCTACCAACGCATGCGCGAATTGCTCATCGACAACAGCGATTTCCCTGACAATATCGCCTACTACATGGCAATCCGACCCGCTGAGTTCGGCGTGGTGGCCGAGCAGTTGAGCAAAGCCGGACTGCTGGAGGAGAACCACGGCTGGAAGCGGGTGGTGATTGAAAAACCCTTCGGCTACGACCTGGAGAGCGCGAAAGCCCTGCAACAGCGCATCAGCCGCTATCTGCGGGAAGATCAGATCTACCGCATCGACCACTACCTGGGCAAAGGCACGGTTCAGAACGTATTGGTGTTCCGCTTTGCCAACACCATGATGGAACCACTGTGGAACCGTAACTACATCGAACACATTCAGATCACCCACTCCGAACAGTTTGGCGTAGGCAGTCGCGCGGCTTTTTATGACGACGCCGGCGCCATGCGGGATATGATCCAGAGCCACCTGCTGCAGGTGTTAACACTGGTGACCATGGAGCCACCCGCCTCTATGGACTCAGAATCCCTGCGCGATGAGAAGGTGAAGGTACTGAAATCGGTTCGCCCCATTCCCCCCAAAGCGGTGCATGCCCACGCCTTTCGCGCTCAATACACTGATGGTGTGGTGGATGGAGAGAAGGTGCCTGGTTATCTGCAAGAGGAGAACGTCCCTACAGATAGCGTCACTGAAACCTACGCCGCACTGAAACTCTACATCGACAACTGGCGCTGGCGCGGTGTACCCATCTACTTGCGTACCGGCAAGCGGATGGCTGAGAGCCAATCGATTGTCTCCATCTGCTTTCGCCATCCACCCCAGCAGTTTTTTCGCGACAACCAATATAATCAGATGCGTCAAAACTGGGTGCTACTCGGCATTCAGCCCTCCGACTGTCTGCGGGTGGAGATGACGGTTAAAGAACCGGGGCTGGAGATGAAGACCCGCCCGACCAGCCTTGACGCCAGCCTGCGCCGTATCGATGAAGCGCGCACTGACGCCTATGAAGACCTGCTGCTCGATATCATCGAGGGAGATCGCTCTCTGTTTCTGCGCTATGACGAAGTGGAGTACGCCTGGCAGGTGGTCGACCCGGTGCTCAAGGTCTGGTCCACCGAGCGGGATTTTATCCAGACCTACCCAGCCGGCAGCTGGGGACCGGAGGAGAGCCGAAGGCTGTTTGAAAAAGAGTCTCAGCGGTGGCGCCACACCCTTGACCCGGAACAGGATTGATGCAGATCACCCCCCAGGTTTTTACCACACCGGAAGCAGTTGCCACTGCCGCAGCGGATCTGATTATCGCCGCGGCAGCGGAAGCTATACACGAACGTGGCGCTTTCCACATGGTCTTGGCGGGAGGCAGCACACCAGCACGGTGCTACCAACTGCTCACCCAACACGCAACTTCATGGCAACAGTGGCATCTTTACTTCGGTGATGAACGCTGCCTACCTCCAGAGCATCCTGAACGCAACAGCCGAATGGCGGCCGAAACGCTAACCAATAAGGTGCCTATTCCAACCCATCAGGTTCACCCCATACCCGCTCATTTGGGTGCCGAACAAGCTGCCACCAGTTATGCCACACTGATTGAAGCGATACTCCCTTTTGATCTGATTCTGCTCGGTATGGGAGAAGATGGCCACACAGCCAGCTTGTTTCCCGATCACCAACACCCCGCTGAAAAATCCGTGGTGGCCGTATCCGATGCACCAAAGCCACCGCCAGAGCGAGTCAGTCTCAACTACACTGCCTTAAACCGTTGCCGCCAACTACTGCTGCTGGTCACGGGGGCAGGTAAACGCCAGGCCCTACAGCAGTGGCGTGATGGCACACCGCTGCCAGTAGCCCAGCTTCATCCCCAGGGAGAAGCTACACTCCTGGTAGATAGCGCAGCTTGGTCTACAAGTTGATAGCCCTGGAAATTGAGATCAAGCGCCCCCAGGTATGAATCTGCAGTGGTTGTCGGGGAATCACCTTGCATTGCAGTGACCCTGGATTTAGAATGCATCTAAATTTTACCTAGGATTTTGGTAGGTTTTACCACCTGACCTATATTTCCAAAATCGAAAATTTAAAAACTGTCATATCAGGAGATAAAAAATGGCACATGAATTACCCGCTTTGCCTTACGAAAAAAACGCACTCGAACCCACCATTTCACAAGAGACTATCGAGTACCACTACGGCAAGCATCATCAGACTTATGTCACCAACCTGAACAATCTGGTTCCTGGTACTGAGTTTGAAAACGCCTCACTGGAAGAGATCGTCATGAAGTCCGCTGGTGGTATTTTCAACAACGCAGCTCAAGTATGGAATCACACTTTCTACTGGAACTGCCTGAGTCCAAACGGCGGTGGCGCACCCACTGGCGCACTGGCCGACGCTATCAACAGCGCTTTCGGCTCTTTCGACGAGTTCAAGCAGAAGTTCTCCACCTCCGCTGCGACCAACTTCGGTTCTGGCTGGACTTGGCTGGTGAAAAACGCTGACGGTAGTGTTGAGATCGTCAACACCTCAAATGCCGCTAACCCGATGACCGATGGCAAAACACCTCTGCTGACCATCGATGTTTGGGAACACGCCTACTACATCGACTACCGCAACGCGCGTCCGAAGTATCTGGAAGAGATCTGGAACATCATCAATTGGGATTATGTAGCCAGCAACTTCGCCTAATACAGACATAACACCCCCTATCCGGCTAATCCGGATAGGGGGTGTTTTTATCCCTAAAAACTGTCGCCTTGAAAACTGAGATACTCGAATCAGAGTGTTAGCAGGCCCTACCCAGAACCACAAACAACACATCCGCTAAAAGCGGCACAATGAACTACTTGGTATCCTGCTGCCCTTTCTCTTTTACTTCCCGCTGAATCAACCATGTCACCCAATTGGAGAGAGACCGCCCCTCCTCCTGAGCCAACTTCTTCGCCTGTTTTTTGAGCTCTGACTCAATTCTGATGTTGATGATCTTATTTTTTGACATTTCTTCACCTTGAGTGGTTGATTTTTCCACATTCAAGTGCCATCATTTGTGTATACAAATAACTCACAATAGTGATGCAACAATTATACAAGGAGATTGACATGTGTCTAGCATCAGCAAAAGCGGAGATTACCAATCCACCAATTTTCGAATGGTCTCCGGTGCTCATAGAGTCAGCCATCATGCTGACTGTCGCCGCAGCACTGGTTAACATTTTCGCCTGACCAACGCCCGCAGTTCCCCGCAACAAACACCTTCTCTCCAGAAGGAAGTTGCCTTATACGTAAAGAGTCATCTTAGGGCCTGTTAACAGGCCCTAAGATGACTCTTTCTGCCAAACCAACGCCTGCTGATAAAGCTTGTTCTTCTTTTCTCCCGTCAGTTTCGCCGCAATCGCCGCCGCCTGCTTCACCGGCATTTCAGCCAACAGAATCCGCATGACCCGTTCAACCTGGGGCTCAAGCCCATCCTCTTGCGTACGGCTGTATCCCGCGATCAGCAGTACAAATTCCCCCTTCTGCTGCATACTGTCCTGCCGGACCTGCTCAATCAGCTTTCCAACCGGATCAACCAATACGGTCTCGTAGGTCTTGGTCAACTCCCTCGCCAGTACCACCAGCCGATCTGCACCAAAGGCCTGGGCAATATCTTGCAGCGACACCAAAACCCGGTGGCTTGATTCATAGAACACAATGGTACGCTGTTCATCTTGCAGCGCTTCAAACTGCTTGAGCCGGGCCGCTTGAGTGCGCGCCGGAAAACCTTCGAAAACAAAACGGTCAGTGGGCAACCCCGCCACCGACAGGGCAGTGATAGCGGCACTGACACCTGGAACAGGGCTCACCCTCACACCTTGCTCACGACAAGCTCGCACCAGGGGAAAACCGGGGTCGCTGATGAGTGGTGTACCGGCATCGGAAATCAGCGCGATATCATCACCCTCCCGTAACCGCTGCAGCAATTTATCCATGACCTGACGCTCATTATGCTCGTGATATGCGAGCATTGGCGTAGTTATGCCGAAATGGTGTAGCAATGGTTTGCTATGGCGGGTATCCTCTGCTGCAATTAATGCAACTGACTTAAGGATTTGTTCAGCGCGGGGAGTGAGATCGCCGAGGTTACCGATAGGTGTTGCCACCACATAGAGAACACCTGACTCAATGGACACAACTCACCTCACTTATGTTACTCATTCACCGCCTCGTGCCTGTCTGAAATTGACCATGCGATCAAAGTATTACTATTCTCTCACTATTCTACTGTTGCTGTCGCTCAGCGGTTGTAACGATGTTAATGTCATTGACCAACCAACTCCGGCGGCAAGTGTCGATCAGCAACTTTTCAACCAAGCCGAACAGCTGGCCGCTGTTGGAGACCACCCCCGCGCGGCAGCCACCTTCCAACAGTTAGCGGCCAATATCCCAGGTATCGATGGTGACCGTTATCGCCTGTCGGCGGCTGAACAGTACCTGCTGGCCGATCAGGCGGAACTAGCCGCCGAGATCATCACCAACATTGATCGCCCGATGGTTAGCCCGGAGCTGGCCTTCCGGCTGCAGTTGCTGGAAGCTGAATTGACACTGAGAGATGAGCAGCCGGAACAAGCTTTCGAGTTACTCTCACTCCCCCCACCAGAGAGTGCGACTGTTGATCAGAAGCTGCGTTACCACCGCGCCAAGGCAACCGCCTTCAAGCGTTTGGGAAACTCCCTGGAAAGCGCTGCCGAGTTAAGTGAAGTCGATCTGCTGCTGGTGGAGCTCTCGCCCCGTCTCGACAATCAATTTACCATTATCGAGACCTTGGCCGTCCTTACCGATACGGCTCTGGAGCTGTTTCAGCCCTACCCCCCGGGTACAATGGGCGGCTGGATGGAGCTGACCCGTGTCATCAAGGCCCACGCGGGAGATAACCAACAGTTACAGGTCATGTTGGACCAGTGGCGGGATCAGTACCCTGAACACCCCGCCATGCCGGAGCTGCTCAACGGCTACTTCAGCAAGCTGAAAGCACAGTACCGCAAGGCAAACCATATTGCTGTACTGCTGCCGAAAACCGGGCGCTTCGCAAAACCGGCCGATGCGCTGCGTAACGGCATTCTTGCCGCCTACTATGCCCAACCCAGCAACACGCGTCCCAAACTGGTGTTCTACGACAACAGCAATCCGGCCAGTACCTGGCCGCTCTACCAACAGGCGGTGGATGCTGGCGCCGATATCGTGATCGGCCCGCTGATCAAAGGGGCAGTGGAGCAGTTCTCCCGCGCCGGTGAGCTGCCGATTCCGGTACTGGCGCTCAACCAGGTGCCACCTGAGGTCGACCAGTCTGAAGATCTCTATCAGTTCGGTTTATCACCCGAGGACGAAGCGCGCCAGGTGGCCGAAAAAGCCTGGATTGATGGTCACCGCAAAGCGGTGGTGCTGGTTCCCGATAACAACTGGGGCGACCGTATCCTTGAAGCGTTTCGCAACCGCTGGGAAGACCAGGGAGGGATTCTCGCGGAAGCCCAACGCTACGACTCTACAGTGTTCGACTTCTCTGACTCAATCAAAGCACTGCTCAACCTGGATGAGAGCACGGGCCGACGCCAAGGGTTACAACGGCTGCTGGGTAAGAGACTCGAATTTGAACCACGCCGCCGACGTGATGCGGAGATGATCTTCCTTGCCGCCCGTACCCAAACGGCGCGGCAAATTCGCCCGCAGTTGCAATTCCACCACGCGGCCGATATGCCGGTCTACGCCACCTCGCATATCTACTCAGGAGAACCTGACCCACGCAAAGACCAGGATATCGAAGGATTGATCTTCCCGGACATCCCCTGGATCCTGCTCTCCAACCCAGATCAACCACTGAACCGAGACGCGCTGAGCAGTGTCTATCAGCCGGGCTCAGCTCTGTTTCAACGACTCTACGCCATGGGCATCGATAGCTACCAGCTTATTCCGCACCTCGCACGCCTGCAGGAAAACAGCCGGGAAACCTTCGAGGGCGCCACCGGCAAGCTCTACCTGGATGAACTGAAGCAACTGCACCGTCGTCTGGTGTGGGCCCAGATCGAGCAGGGCGTACCCAAAATAATCGGTTATACCGACCAAAACGATCTCTTTATGGAAGGCGATATTCTGGATGACACCACTCCGCAGGTGGAGACACCCAGCGACCAGCAAAACGTCCCCATAGACAACGCACCGGTTAAGGATCAGGGCTAACACAATATGTTCTGGAAAAAGTCCGGCAGGGTCGCCGGCAATGATGGGGAGCAACTTGCCTGCACCTATCTTGAGCACCAGGGATTGGTGACTGTAGAGCGGAACTTTTCCACCCGGCAGGGTGAAATCGATCTGATCATGCGTGAACAAAACACCCTGGTGTTTGTTGAGGTGCGGTTACGTAGCCGCAGCGATTACGGCACAGGCGCGGACAGCGTCACACGGCGGAAACAACAGCGGCTCATTATCACTGCCAACCAGTTTCTACAGAAGCGGTTTGGCAACAATCCACCCGCCTGCCGCTTTGATGTGGTGAGCATCGGCGGACAGAACGCTGAAAAGATCGACTGGATTAAAGACGCCTTCCAACCGGCAGGTTAAAATAGCAACACGTCAATCTGGAAATGGACCATGAACCTCGTCGAGCACGTACAACAGAAGTTTGCCCAAAGTATTAAAACCCAGATGGAGGCGGAGAGCCTTCTGGCGGAACCTATCGCCCGTGCAGCCAGTCTCATCGTGCAGAGATTACTCGAGGGGAGCAAAATACTCTGTTGTGGCAACGGCGCGGGTGCTGCCGACGCCCAACGTTTTTCGTCGGACATGCTCAACCGGTTTGAGCGTGAGCGTCCCGGATTACCGGCTTTGGCCCTCACCACCGACACATCAACCCTAACCGCAATCGCCAGTGACTACGATTACGATGAAGTGTTTGCCAAGCAGTTGCACGCCATTGGCCACCCTGGCGATCTGCTGCTGGTGATCAGTAGCCACGACGATGCGGAGAATCTCTGCGCGGCTGTCGCGGCCGCCCACGAGCGAGAGATGTTTGTGGTGATGCTGACCGCCAATCAACCCGGCAGGCTGGCAGATCACCTACGTGAGCACGATGTTGAGATTCGCGTACCGACCGAACACGCCTCCACCGCCCGAGAAGTGCATGTGGTGGCGCTCAACAGCCTTTGCGACTTGATCGATTTACAACTGCTGGGCAGTTAAAACAACAAGGGGATACATAGAGATGAAACGGCTTTCTATTGCGTTGATTGTGCTGACCGCAGTAACTCTGTTGCAAGGCTGCGCGGCGATCGTCGTGGGCGGTGCGGCAACCGGCGTTGCAGTGATACATGACCGGCGCAGCGCCGGCACCGTGATCGACGACCAAGGCATCGAGCTGAAGATGGCTACCCTGATCTCAGAAGATGGCGACTTGGGAAAACACGGCCACGTCAACGCCACGAGTTACAACTATGTCCTGTTGCTAACCGGCCAGGCAGAAAATGAACAGTACCGCAGCCGTTATCAGCAACTGACCAGCAAGATACCCGGCGTCAAAAAAGTGGTGAACGAGATCCAGGTCGCCCCCAATACCAGTTTGACCCAGCGCACCACCGACACCTATACCACCAGCAAGGCCAAGGTTGCACTTGCCAAGATTGAACTCCCCGGCTTTGATCCGACTCGAATCAAAGTGGTCACCGAAAACGGTGTGGTCTATCTGCTTGGTCTCGTAACCGCAGAGGAGGCCAACGCCGCGGTCGAGAAGATCCGTTATCTGCGTGGCGTCAAACAGGTGGTGAAAGTTTTTGAGTACATCTGAACGGGAACAGCCAAAGATTGATCAAGAAGTGATTGATGAACTAAAGCAGATAGTCGGCGCAGAGTCGGTACTCACCGCGCCGGCCGACTGCTGGGCCTACGGCTACGACAACAGCCGCCGCCACGCCCTACCGCAAGCCGTTGTCTTTGCCTACGAGCACGAACAGGTACGCGATATTGTCCGCCTCTGCAACCGTGAAAAACTGCCGCTGATCGCCCGTGGCAAAGGTACCGGCACTACCGGCGCCACGGTGCCGGATCATGGCGGTGTTGTTCTATCGCTGGAGCGAATGGATAAGATTCTGGAGATTGATCCGGCCAATCGCATTGCCCGGGTGCAACCGGGCGTCACCAATCAGACCCTGCAACAGCAAGCGGCAGAACACGGCTTCTTCTGGCCACCCGATCCAACCAGTGCAGCGGTCTGCACCATCGGGGGTAATCTCGCCTACAACACAGCCGGCCCCAGGGCTGTCAAATACGGCACTCCAAGAGAGAATACCCTTGGTTTGCGCGCCGTCACCGGCCTGGGGGAAGAGATCAAGACCGGAGTCATCACCACCAAAGGAGTGGTCGGCTACGATCTGACCCGTCTCCTGATCGGCTCGGAAGGAACCCTGGCAGTCATTACCGAAGCGGTACTCAAGCTGACCCCAATCGCAGAAGCAAAGCGCACCATGCAGGTGAGCTATCGCGATGTGAATGCCGCTGCCCGAGCCGTTTCGGCAATCATGGCGCAACCCGTTACCCCCTGTGCCCTGGAGTTCATGGACGGACGCGCCATAGAGATGGTGCGCAGCTACTCCGACCTGCAGTTGGCCCCGGAAGTCGGTGCTATGCTGATGATCGAGGTGGATGGCCCCAGCCACTATCTGGATCACGCCGTGCAGGCAGTCAGCGACGCAGCACAAGTAGATGGCCTGCTGGAGCTGACCGTTGCCCGTACCGATGCCGAGGTCGCCAAGCTCTGGAAAACCCGCAAAGCGCTCTCCCCCGCTTTGCGCAATGTCGCACCCAAAAAAATCAACGAAGATGTGGTGGTGCCGGTTTCACGTATTCCCGATCTGATCGAGCGACTGGAGATACTCTCCCAACAGACCGGAATTACCATTGTCAATTTTGGCCATGCCGGCAACGGAAACATCCATGTCAATCTGCTTGCCAATCCTGATGATGCGGAGGAGATGGCACGTGCCCATCAGGCGTTGGACAGCATGTTCAACAGCGTCCTGGAGCTGGGTGGCACTATCTCGGGAGAGCACGGGGTGGGGCTGGAAAAGCGCGATTTTGTCGGACGCGAAATCGACCCGGTTACACTGCGATTGATGAACGACATCCGTAAACAGTTCGACCCCAACGGTATACTCAACCCCGGCAAGGCACTCCCACCAACGCCCTGATCGAGGAACTTTCCCAGCCCGCCAAAGTCGGTTAATGAACAGACCTACGGGGAGGGGAAGAGCATGACTTATGGAGCACGCCTAACACTTATGTGTGCGAGTGCCGCTGTCGGTTCACTGATGATAATGACCAGCTCCTGGGCTGAATCACTCCACATTGGAAGCTTCTCCAGCACCGGCCTCGACGGGTGGGAGGAGCACGAGTTCAAAAACCGCACCCAGTACCAGCTCCAGCAGTCGGATGGACAGCAGATCATCAAAGCCCAAAGCAGCAACGCCGCTTCCGGTCTGTTTAAATCGATTACCGTTGATCTCAATCGCACTCCCTACCTGAACTGGCGCTGGCGGGTCGATAAAGTCCTCAATGGCGTGGACGAGCAGAGCAAAGAGGGAGACGACTACCCCGCCCGTATCTATGTGGTGAAAGAGGGGTTCTTCCCCTGGAGCACCAAAGCGGTCAACTACGTCTGGTCGAGCAATCAGCCGACCGGTACCCGTTGGCACAACGTCTATACCGGCAACGCCAGAATGATCGCATTGCAATCAGGCGACCGGCAAAGCGGCCAATGGATCACCGAAAAGCGTAATGTCAAAGAGGATTTCAAGGCACTGTTTGGCGATGAGTTTGATAAAATCACCACCGTTGCCCTGATGACAGACACCGACAACTCCGGGCAACAAGCCACCGCCTATTACGGCGACATCTATTTCTCTGCCGATTAAATCGGCATTTTTTCCTATAACACCCCACCTGCAGACTTCCCAACTGTGGGTTTTGCCGCGTTTTAGAAGACATTAACGGCAAATCTCACGATCGCCAATTGATTCGAGTGCCAACGTAAAATCACACTGTCAGCATCATTTGAAAGAGGGGAGTCAATGACAATTGTTAATTCGCCCCTCTTTGCAACTGAGTATCTTATCCTCCGGGTACACCCCGACCACAACTACAACAGAACCACCACCTCATATAGGAGCTTATAATGACAATGAGACGGAGGCTGCACGCCCTGAGCCGTAAAAGGCAAATATCCACCCGGCTACTTCAAGCCACTCTAGCCCTCACCTTTGGCCTGACCCTCCAGGCCCCACTGCAAGCAGCCACTGTGGATGGTGAAGAGGTGCCACTGCATCACGTCAGCGCCGAAGCCTGTAAAGACTGCCATAAGGCGATCTACAAACAGTGGAAAGGTTCGATGCACGCCCAGAGCACCGCACTGAAAGATCCCATCCACGGCGCCTTTTACAAGAAATTGGTAGGCGACCCGACCAAAGAGGGGGTAACCAGCAAAAACGGGATGTACCCCGTCTGTCTGCAGTGCCACGCACCAAACGCGGCACTGGATAAAAAGACCAAACTGGATGCACTACCGGCCTACTCTGAAGGGATCAACTGCGTCTCATGCCACAGCATGGCCAAATACAAAGGCATTCACGGTAAGAAAGGCAAATTCCAACTGGGCGTTGCCGCCTACGAATTCTCAGATCAGCTCCAGGGGCCCAACGGTTTTCTGCACGAACAAGGAGCAGCCGCCGATAAACTGCGCGCGGCGATCGAAGATGAAGGTGAGCTGAACCCACACCTGGGACTCGACAACAGCAAACAACCCTACATCACCGCCGAGGAGGCCGCTGATCTGAATCTGCCGATGCAGCAAAACGCCACACTGCAGAGCTCAGATGCCTGCCTGGGCTGCCACGACAAGCGCCATAACCCCAAAAACACTCCGCTGTGCCAGACCGGCGATGAAATTGCCGAAGGGGGCAGCCAGGAGACCTGCCAATCCTGCCACATGCCGGTGGTCAACGGTGTCACCAGCCACGCCATGGGAGGCGGGCATGACCTGGGCATGCTGAAACGCTCGGTGAAAATGACTCTGGAAGCCAACGCCAGTGGCGACAACGCCAGTGCTAAGGTCACCATCAAGAACCTCCAGCCTCACAATGTTCCAACTGGGGCCCCTTTCCGCAATATGGTGCTCAAAGTGACTGCATTGGATGCCAAAGGCAATGTGCTCTGGCAGAACTACCAGAAACACCCAGCCAAGGAAGATCCACAGGCGTTCTTCGTCTACACCATGACCGACGACAGCGGCCAGCCCGCTCCACCGCCCCAAGCGACTCAAGTCGGTAAAAACACGCGCCTCAAACCGTTTGAAGAGCGGGTATTGAGTTACGACTTCACCGTAAAAGGCCGAGTGGACTCGGTACGGGCCGAGCTATTCTACAACCTGCTCTGGCCAGGATTGGTGAAACAGATGAAAGCGCTACCGGATGAGCTGAAAGCACCCAAGCGCATTGCCTGGAGTGAGGCGCGCCTTTAATTCCCCCCTTGCACTGAATAATCAGATTCAGTTTCACGTGCTCCGCAGGCAGTCATCAGGCTGTCTGCGGACAACCCAAAATACCCTCCATTTTGGCATTCTCGCAATTTCTATTGGGTTATCATGGGCTTGGATTAAAAAAATCGATACCCAAATGGCCCAATACTAATTAAACTCCTCCCGTATTTATCTCTAAAGTGATATAAAAGCCAGCCGTAACACTATCTGAACGACTGATGACAGCCGCCAGGGAGCGTCGCTCATCCGACACAGACCGTCTCCAGTTGACCAGATACATTGATGTAACCAATAAATTTTCCTAAAAATGGAGCAAAACTGTGGTTAGAAATTTTTTAAGTGCACTCATAATGCTGCTACTACCGGGGCTGGCACTGGCCGCGGGGGGCGGTGGTGGTGAAACCATGGACCTGACCAATCATTGGGTCGGCTACGCCAGTATCGCGGTGTTTGCGGTTGCCTATCTGCTAGTCATGGCAGAAGAGTTCACACACTTAAGAAAATCGAAACCGGTCATGCTCGCCGCCGGTATCATCTGGGCGATGATTGCCGGGGTCTACTATAGCCACGGCTTTACCACTGAAGCGGAACAGGCTGTCCGCCACAACCTGCTCGAATACGCAGAGTTGATGCTATTCCTGCTGGTAGCCATGACCTATATTAACGCCATGGATGAGCGTAATGTGTTCGAAGCGCTCCGCTCCTGGCTGGTACAGAAGGGTTTTAGCTTTCGCCAACTGTTCTGGATTACCGGCATACTGTCGTTTTTCATCTCACCGATCGCCGACAACCTGACCACCGCCCTACTGATGTGTGCCGTCGTGATGGCAGTGGCCGGCGACAACACAAAGTTTGTTCTGCTCGGCTGTGTCAACATCGTCGTCGCCGCCAATGCGGGGGGCGCCTTCAGCCCATTTGGCGACATCACCACTCTGATGGTCTGGCAGAAAAATGTCGTTACCGCCCAGGGCCCCGTCGACTTCTGGGCTTTCTTCGCACTGTTCCTGCCATCACTGGTGAACTGGGTGATTCCCGCTTCCATCATGATCTTTGCCGTACCCAACGAAAACCCCGTTGGCGGCGGCGAAGCAGTTACGATGAAACGTGGTGCAAAGCGTATTATCGTGCTGTTCCTGCTCACTATTGTGACTGCGGTAAGCTTCCACAACTTCCTGCATATGCCACCGGTTATCGGGATGTTGACGGGCTTGGCCTATCTGCAGTTCTTCGGCTACTACCTGAAGAAGACCTATTACAAAGACCATCCGCAGCCTACGCAGGATGATGAGACCGAGATGGAGCATGACGGCCAAATGGGCGACATGGTCACCTTCGACGTATTCAATAAAGTGGCCCGCGCCGAGTGGGATACCCTGCTGTTCTTCTACGGCGTTGTTCTCTGTGTCGGCGGCCTCGGCTTCATCGGCTACCTGGCTGTCACCTCTCAGATCATGTATATCGATTGGGGTCCAACCTATGCCAACGTAATGGTGGGTATACTCTCGGCTATTGTCGATAACATCCCCGTGATGTTTGCGGTTCTCACCATGATGCCCGACATGTCGATGGGCCAGTGGCTGCTGGTCACCTTGACCGCCGGTGTCGGTGGCTCCATGCTCTCTGTCGGCTCTGCGGCGGGTGTTGCATTGATGGGCCAGGCCCGCGGCAAATACACCTTTTTTGGGCACCTGAAGTGGACACCGGTCATTGCCCTCGGTTACGGCGCCAGTATTCTGGTGCACATGTGGGTCAATGCCGGAGCGTTCTAATCGCGTATCGACTTGTAGCAAATCAAACACCCCCTTTATTGGGGGTGTTTTGTTTAAATCTTGCCACCATGGTTTGGCATCCACTTTAAACTAAAAAAATACAACGAAGATGGAAAAGAGAGTTTTAGCAGCAATTCTGTTATTCGCCCTGCCACTACTCAGCATTGCCGGCCCCTTAGAAAAGCCGCCGATCATTCACTATCAGCACTGGGTTGTTGATCTCTGCATCGCCATCTTCTTTATTGCACTAGTGCTTGCTATAAGCGAAGAGTTCACTCAGCTACGCAAATCCAAACCAATGCTGCTGGCCGCAGGATTGATCTGGGGCATCATCGCCTGGGCCGCCGGACAGATGGGACTCAGCCAGGAAGCCGAGATGACAGTACGGCGCAACCTAGTCCAGTACGCCGAACTGCTGTTGATCATGCTGGTGGTAATGACCTATATCAACGCCCTGGACGAGCGCAAGGTTTTCCAATCCATCCAGAACTGGCTCAGCACCCGGGGCTATACGGTACGCCGGGTCTTCTGGCTCACCGGCGCAGCCAGTTTTGTACTATCACCTCTGCTCGACAATCTCTCCACTGCGCTACTGTTTGGCGCCATGATCATCGCTATTGGTGGAAAGAACCACCAGTTTGTTGGCCTTGGCTGTCTGAACGTGCTGATCGCCAGCAATGCCGGTGGTGTTTTCAGCCCTTTTGGGGATATCAGCACCCTGATGGTATGGCAGCAGCAAATTGAAGCAACCAACGGCCCCGTCGACTTTTGGTCATTTTTTCACCTGCTCCCTTCGGCACTAGTTGGTTACCTGATTCCGGCAACCGCCATGAGTTTTGCCCTGCCGGACAAGAAGATTCAGGTGCCGCACAAATATGTCTTTATGCGTCGCGGCGCCCTGCACATTTTCCTGCTGTTCATCGCCACCCTATTCACCGCTGTGACATTTCAGAATCTGCTTGGTCTGCCGGGAGTCATCGGTATGATGACCGGACTCTCCTACTTGCAGATCTACGGGTTCTACCTGAAGCGTACCTACCGCAATCCCGAAGCATATAACAACGGTGAGGAGCAACTGGGACTTCCCGTCCCTGTTGATGGCAAACAGCCCTTTGATATTTTCCTTGGCGTCGCTCGCGCCGAGTGGGATACCCTGCTGTTTCTCTACGGTTCACTGATGGCTGCCGGTGGTTTAGGGTATCTCGGCTATATGACTCTTGCTTCTGAGTTTCTCTACACCAACCTGGGAACCACCTCAGCCAACGTAAGCGCGGGCCTCTTCTCCGCCATTGTTGAGAACATCCCGGCCATGTCCGTCGTACTCAATATGGCGCCCAGCATGTCCGTCGGCCAGTGGCTGTTGGTCACCCTCAGCGTCGGCATCAGCGGCAACCTGCTCTCGATCGGTTCGGCCGCCGGTATCGCTTTCATGAGCCAGGCGAAAGGTGCTTACACCTTCTTTAGCCATCTAAAATGGCTACCGTTTCTCCTGCTCGGTTACATTGCAGCCGTCGAATTACACCTGCAGCTCAACAGCGCACTGTTCTAAAGTAGAAAAATTCTTAAATTATTTTTTCTTTATACTTCAGTTAGTTACCCTTGTTTAACATCTATAAATCGGGGTAATCAGCGCTGTATGACTACCCCATCATAAGTATTTCCTATATAAACCAGAGAATATTGTTATTTTTTCTTTATGATTGGCGCTGTCAGAATGTAAGCCATACCTTACTTGTTCGAGGGAATTGTCATGTCGAAAAAACACCCAATTGTTGCCGTTACGGGTTCATCTGGCGCAGGCACAACTACAGTAAAGCGCGCATTTGAGCACATCTTTTTCCGTGATGGCTTCAAGGCAGCAATAATCGAGGGCGACAGTTTTCACAGCCTGAACCGCATGGAGTTCCGTGAAGCGGTAAAAAAAGCCGAAGCAGAAGGCGATACCAATTTCAGCCACTTTGGACCCAATGCCAATGACTTTGCCTCTCTGGAAACCCTGTTCCGCTCCTATGGCGAAAGCGGCACCGGAAAAAAACGCTACTACATCCACAGTGCGGAAGAGGCTGAATTTCACAATGGGCGCCTGAGCCTGAATGTAAAGGCCGGTGAATTTACCCCATGGGAAGATATCAAAGCAGGTACCGATCTGCTGTTCTACGAGGGCCTGCACGGCCTCACTTGCACAAAAGAGCACAATGTCGCACAGCACGTTGACCTGGGTGTTGGGGTAGTGCCTATCGTTAACCTGGAGTGGATTCAGAAGATCCACCGTGACAATGCTGAACGTGGTTATTCAGCCGAGGCGATCATCGACACTATCCTGCGTCGCATGCCCGACTACATTAACTACATCACGCCGCAGTTCTCACGCACCGACATCAACTTCCAGCGTGTTGCTACCGTGGATACTTCAAACCCCTTCATCGCCCGTGACATCCCCACACCAGATGAGAGCTTTGTAGTCATCCGCTTCCGCAACCCGAAGAAGTTTAATGTCGACTTCCCCAAACTGCTGGCGATGCTGGACGGCTCATTTATGTCACGTCGCAACACCATCGTAGTGCCTGGCGGCAGAATGGGTCTCTCCATGGAGATCATTCTACAACCGATCATTGAACAGATGATGGAGGAGCGCGGCCTCTAAACAAAATAAAATACGCCGCACTAAAAAGCCGCCTCTATGGCGGCTTTTTAGTGTCAGTCTCTGACAGCCCGTGGCGTCAAACCTTGATTGCCACTCATTGAGCACCTGGGACAGGGAGTGGGATGGCCTTGCCATTGACGGTCAGTTGACCACCATCCAACTTGGCGGAGGCACTGATCATACCATCCTGTTGCTGCAGGAAACCCTGGCCGAGCATCATATCAATCTGCATATTGGCCAACATTTTTGCCTGCTCCTCAATCGAGGCCTGATCCTGAGGCTCAGCACCCTGCTCCAGCGCCAACAGCTCCTGAGTGCGCAACTCATTGGTCATCCGCTCCAGCAAAATTTTATCCAGATAGGCCCGGGGAACAGTGAGCTGCGCTGCACCTTGCAACCGCTCCATAATCACCGCCGGGTTACTGATATCTTTCCACTCCAGACCAACAGACTGAAGTGAGAAGTCACCCTTCACCTCCCCTTCCGGAGTTTTCAAATACAGTTTATTGATCGACAGTTTAGGATCACTGGCTATAAATTCAGGACCACTGCTGAACAGCATTGTCATCATCGCCATCTGCTGCTGCTCAATGGAGCTTTGATTGGCCTGGATCTCTTCCATACCCTTCTGAATCTCCAGCAACACGCTGGTCGGCAGGTTGTCGACTGTAATCTGCATCTCAGCCGGACCATACTGCTGCCCCTCCAGATCCAGCAGTTGAAAACGATAGGTGGCGCCAGCACTCACCTTATCTTCCCCCTGCTCACTGCTGGCCGCTTCAATCTCCAGCTTGGCCAGTTCGAACTTACCACCTTCCGGCACCTCTACCGTCATGCTGTCGACAACAACCGCGCCACCACCCAGCGCAAGACCTGAGCTACCTGGGCGGGAGCGGGTGTCAATACGCACACCCTGGATGGCAAACCCCTGCGCATTGTCTTCGGAAATCAGCACCGACGGCATAGTCAACTGCATGTCGACCTCTTTGAAAGTGCTGTCAAACTGCACCGTGCCTTGTAAGCCGCCAAAGTCGATTTTGCTCTCTTCTTTCTCCATCATGTGCTTGGGAAAGTCAATCAATGTCTCTCCTGAGCCATCCATTGCAACCAGTGTATTAATCTTAGCGGGGTAATCTTCCGGGAAGATACTTTTATCATCGACCAGAATTCGGGTATTAATCTCAGCCAGACCGGAGAAGGGCGCACTCAACCAGGGCCCATGGGCGATATCACTCTGGATTGTAAACGTCACCTCCTCATCCATCTCTGCCTCCAACTCCGTGGGCAACAACAGACCAAGTCGGGTCTCTGCGACAGCGTCAAACCAACCCCGTTCATAGCGTTGATCCAGCACTTTAAAGCCAGCTCTCTTTATTTGGTCAACTTGCGCCTGGTAGCGTTGTTCAACCTGGCTTCCAAGGTAACCTGGCAAACCAACTAATATCGCAGCTACTAAGACCAAAGCTCCCAGCAATATTTTCTTCATCTTTTTCTTCCTGAACATTTTGATAACAATCGGCTGATTATAGAGACGGCCTCTTTAGTCAAATGAGACCTAAGGCATGTTATAGGCATTTATCAGCAGTACGAAATCTGCCGCTAAATGTTATCGTTATCGCCATACGCAATTGCTGCGCAAGAGGTGGCGTGCTCTATGGGGCGGAGTATACAGGAAAAACTGCTCCAGCCATGCCTGACCGGTACAATTTTTGTTTACCAAATGGAATAAGAGGCACCCATTGGTAGTGCTTTATATATAAGTAAAGAGTGTGTTCGAAGCCCGCTAACAGCATTAAGCCGCCCAAATGGCGGCTTAATGCTGTCGGTCTCTGATCAGTCAGAGACTATATGCCGTTGCTCATTGAACGCCGGGGATCGGGAGTGGAATCGCATTGCCATTCACCGTCAGCTTGCCACCATCCAGCTTGGCGGTGGAACTGATCAAACCATCGGTCTGCTGCAGAAAACCCTGCCCTACCATCATTTCGATCTGCATGTTGGCCATCATTTTCGCCTGTTCCTCGATTGCCGCCGGATCTTGAGCCTCACCACCCTGCTCCATCGTTATCAGCTCTTGCATGCGCAATTGATCGGTCATCATATTCAACAGGATTTTATCGAGATAGGCCCGCGGAAGGGAGAACTTTGCAGCCCCCTGCAAGCGCTCTACAATCGCCGCAGGATTACTGACATCGTTCCACGCTAACCCAACAGATTGGAGCGAGAAATCACCATTCACCTCTCCTTCAGGCGTTTTCAAATGCAGTTTATCAATGGAGAGCTTGGGATCACTGGCGAGAAATTCAGGGCCGCTGCTGAGCAGTAATGCCATCATCATCTCCTGCTGCTCAAATACACTTGGGTTAGCGCGAATCTCTTCCATACCTTGCTGCATCTTCAGCAGCTCGCTGGCGGGCAGGTTATCGATAGTGATCTGCAATTCACCCGGGCCGAGCTGTTGACCACCGAAGTCAAGCTGCTGGAAGTTGTAGCCCACGCCAGCCTTTACCTGCTCCCCCTGTTCGCTACCAGAAACGTCAATGCCAACTTTGGTCAGCACGATATCACCTGCCGTAGGCAGTTGCAGTGACAGACTATCAGCAGTAATAGCGCTATTCCCCAAATTCAATCCCGAGTTACCAGGGCGGGTGCTGGACTCAATCCGAATACCCTGCATGGTGAAGCCTTGTTTGTCACCATCGACAAACTGTAGCGATGACATGCTTCCCTCGGAGTCGATCTCATTCAATGCGCTGTCAAACTGCGTTGTTCCCTGCAAGCTGTTAAAGATGAGCGCCTCATCCTCTTCTACCTTGAACACTAACTTAGGCAGATCAACCTGTGCTTCGCCAGAGCCATCCCATGCAATCAAGGTGTGGATATTGGCTGATTCATCCAGTACGAAAGGACTGTCGTCGCCAGTGACCACTTTGGTGTCTATCTCAGCCAATCCCGAAAAAGGGGTGCTTAACCAAGGGCCGTGGCTAAGATCACTCTGCCAGGTAATCGCCAGTTGATTCATCACCTCTTCTGTTACAAGTTCTTCCATTTCAGTGGGAATAGGCATACCCATCCGGGTCTCAGCCACAGCACCAAACCAACCCCGCTCATAGCGGTGATCCAGCACCGTAAAACCTGCCTTCTTTAATTCATCAATTTGCGCCTGATAACGCTGCTCTACCTGGCTCCCGAGGTACCCTGGCAGCCCAAGTGATGTCGCAGCTACTAAGACCAAAGCGCCCAGCAATACTTTTTTCATATTTTTCTTCCTGATTGGTTTTTCTAAAACCGAGTGATTATAAAGACAGTCGTTATAGCGAATTGAGAACTGGTGGACCATACGGTAAATAAAGTAAGCCCCTGAGCCTTACTTTATTTACCGTATGGTCTGCTAATATCTAGGATCTGTTAACAGGCCCTAAGGCCTGTTAACACAGGGTAGGGCTATCTTCCAGTAGTGCAGTGATCTGCTGAAGAATTCCGGCACTGTCCAAACCCGCATCACGCAACTGTTGCGCGGGGGTGGCGTGCTCAATGAAGTGATCGGGTAGCCCCAGATTACAAATCTTGACCGGGTGCTGGATGGCCGCAAGATACTCATTCACCGCAGAACCCGCACCGCCCATCACCACATTCTCTTCCAGCGTTACCAAGAGTTTATGGCTGTCCGCCATCTGACGCACCAACGCTTCATCCAGCGGCTTTACAAAGCGCATGTTGATAACACTGGCATCAAGTTGTTCTGCCACCTCCATGGCCGGCGCAAGCATACTGCCAAAGGCGAGCAAACAGACACCATCATCCCCATTTTCACTCTGACGGCGAATCTCCCCTTTGGCAAAAGGCAGAGACTGTAAAGTGGATTCAACAGCAGCGCCCGGACCGGTTCCACGCGGATAGCGCACTAACGCTGGTCCTTGATACTCATAAGCGGTCTGCAGCAGTTGGCGGCACTCATTCTCATCGGCTGGAGCCATCACCACCAAATTGGGAATAGCGCGTGCGTAGCTGAGATCAAAACTACCCGCATGGGTAGCACCATCCGCCCCAACCTGCCCGGCGCGATCGACGGCAAAGGTGACATCAAGATTCTGTAGCGCAACATCATGGATCAACTGATCGTAGCCACGCTGTAAAAAAGTGGAGTAGATGGCTACAACGGGCTTCACCTTCTCACAAGCCATACCGGCCGCAAAGGTGATCGCGTGCTGTTCGGCAATACCCACATCATAATAACGATCAGGAAAGGCCTTGGAGAAACGAACCATGCCTGAGCCTTCACACATCGCCGGGGTGATCGCCACCAAACGCTCATCTTCATCGGCCAGATCCACCAGCCACTCGCCAAACACCTGGGTATAGGTGGGACCGCTGGCAGGCGGCTTGTCCATCTTGCCGGTCTCCAGATTGAAAGGCGTGACACCATGGTAAACGCAGGGGTCGCCTTCGGCCGGTTTGTAGCCACGCCCTTTTTGGGTCACCACATGCAGCAGACGAGGCCCCGGCATCGCTTTCATATTGTTCAAAGTGGCAACCAGGGTATCCAAGTCATGACCATCGATCGGACCGATATAGTTAAAACCCAGCTCTTCGAAAAGCGTACCGGGCATCACCATGCCCTTCATGTGCTCTTCCCAACGCCCTACCAGTTCACTGATATGTGGCATTTTGCTCAGAGCGCTCTTGCCACCTTCACGCACCTGGGTATAGAACTTACTCGACAGCACTCGGGCCAGATGATTACGCACCGCACCCACAGGCGCCGAGATCGACATATCGTTGTCATTAAGAATGACCAATAGATCAAGATCCAAAGCGCCGGCGTGATTCATCGCCTCAAAGGCCATGCCACCACCAATCGCAGCATCACCGATCACTGCCACCATATGGCGCTTATCACCTGTCTGTTTAGCGGCGGCAGCCATACCCAACGCAGCACCAATAGAGGTGCTGGAGTGACCGGTACCGAAGGTATCGTAAGAGGACTCTTCCCGACGCGGGAAACCGGAAATGCCTTCATATTGGCGCAACGTCGCCATCTGCTCGCGTCGACCGGTTAAGATTTTATGGGGATACGCCTGGTGCCCGACATCCCACACCAAGCGATCTTCCGGAGTATTGAAGACATAGTGGAGCGCCACAGTCAGCTCCACCACGCCCAGGCCGGCGGCCAGATGTCCGCCTGTCTGGGAGACGCTATTAATCAGGAATTCCCGCAACTCACTGGCCAATGCCGACAGTTGACTTTCGGGTAACTGGCGCAGGTCAGCGGGCAGATCAATACTCTCCAGGAGTGACCGTTTTATGGTTGGTTTATCACCGGTGGAATCCTGATGATGGGACATAGTAAATCCAGGTCAAAAAGCTACAGTTACTACAATGCAGAGAGTCTGACAAGCTTCCAACTTAAGAGTTGCGTCGCCTGCAAAACCACTCTGATAGCGGCTATCAAAGTACAGCGGAAAAAGGCGTTATTTTACCTCATCCAAGGATAATACGCTTGATAAAATAGAGGGCGCGCCACCCGCTAATGCAAGAGATTCCTGCACACCATCGCCCAATAGAAAGTCGCGGAAGGCGCGAGCCGAGGGTGACAGGCGTTTACCGTTGCGATGTACCATGAACCACTTGCGGCGAATAGGAAAGTCTTCAACATCCAGCACAACCAAACGCCCGCTCTCGACCTCCAGCTCAATAGTGTGAACAGAGACAATACCCAACCCCAGACCGGCGCGCACTGCCTGCTTGATCGCTTCATTACGGGTCATCTCCATACCCTTTTGTATCTCAAGTCCCTTGCTCTGAAAAAAACGACTCATGGCAAGCTGAGTACCCGAGCCCGCTTCGCGCATTAGAAAGGTCTCTTCGGCAATACGTTCCAGGGATATATTTTTTTCCTTTGCCAACGGGTGGTCCGGCGGTGCAATAATCACCAGTGGATTGTCCATGAAAGGTTCGGAGATCAGATCGATATCCTCCGGTGGCTGCCCCATCAACACCAGGTCTTTGACGTTCTGCTCCAGCATGCGCATCAGACTTTCGCGGTTGGTCACCTCCAGCGAGAGACTAATCCCCGGATAGCGGCGTGAAAATGCACCCAAGGCGCGTGGCGCAAAATAGTTGACGGTACTGGCCACCGCAATATCCAGACGACCACGGCTCAGCCCTTTCATCGACTCCAATACCTCTTCCATCTCATCAAGTTGCTTGAAGATGGAACGGCCATAGTGATGCAACTCCATGCCGGCTTCAGTTAAATGGATCTTCTTACCCAGCTTCTCAAACAGGGGCAACCCAACATTCTCTTCCAACTGTTTGATCTGCATGGAGACGGCAGGCTGACTCAGGTATAGTTCTTCAGCCGCTTTGGTAAAACTTAGGTGAGTAGCTACCGCTTCAAAAACCTTTAACTGGCGAATAGTGAGGTGCATAGGGGACAAACTCCACTTGATATAAAGCCAAGCTTATCACACCAGTCAAAAACTTTTAATTTTGTTTATAGCGAGAGAAACTTCCAGTTACCACACATATAACAGGGATGTTTAACCGGCTTTCATAAAATAAAGAAAAGCTGGAACAAGCAACTATTATATTATGAGGTTAATACCATGGCCCTTGACCAATCATCCCGTTATTCAGATCTTAGCCTGAAAGAAGAGGATCTGATCGAAGGTGGCAACCACATCCTCGTTGCCTACAAAATGAAGCCCGCTGCCGGCTACGGTTACCTGGAAGTTGCTGCCCACTTTGCCGCAGAGTCCTCTACCGGCACTAACGTGGAAGTCTGCACCACCGACGACTTCACCAAGGGTGTTGATGCTCTGGTCTACCACATCGACGAAGCCAACGAGGATATGCGTATCGCCTATCCTCTGGAGCTGTTCGATCGCAACATTACCGACGGCCGCATGATGATTGTCTCATTCCTGACGCTCTGTATCGGTAATAACCAGGGTATGGGCGACGTCGAATACGGTAAAATGATCGACTTCTACATGCCTCCTCGCGCTATTCAACTGTTCGATGGCCCTTCAAAGGATATCAGCGATATGTGGCGTATTCTGGGCCGCCCGATCAAGGATGGCGGCTACATCGCGGGTACCATCATTAAACCGAAGCTGGGTCTGCGCCCAGAGCCATTCGCCGAAGCGGCCTACCAGTTCTGGCTGGGGGGTGATTTCATCAAGAACGACGAGCCTCAGGGCAATCAGGTCTTCTGCCCTGCCAAGAAGGTTTACCCGCTGGTTTACGACGCCATGAAACGCGCTCAGGACGAAACCGGCCAGGCCAAACTGTTCTCTGCCAACATCACGGCCGATGATCACTACGAGATGTGTGCTCGCGCCGATTTCATCCTTGAGACCTTCGGTCCCGATGCAGACAAGGTTGCTTTCCTGGTTGACGGTTACGTTGGCGGCCCAGGCATGGTGACTACCGCTCGTCGCCAATACCCCAACCAGTACCTGCACTACCATCGTGCCGGTCACGGTGCGGTGACTTCACCATCATCCAACCGCGGTTACTCCGCATTCGTTCTGGCCAAGATGGCGCGTCTGCAGGGCGCCTCCGGTATCCACGTAGGCACTATGGGTTACGGGAAGATGGAAGGTGACGCCTCTGACAAAAATATTGCCTATATGATCGAGCGTGATGAGTGTCAGGGTCCTGTCTACCACCAGAAGTGGTACGGCATGAAGCCGACTACCCCCATCATCTCCGGCGGTATGAACGCACTGCGTCTGCCAGGCTTCTTCGAGAACCTGGGGCACGGTAATGTCATCAACACCTCAGGTGGTGGCTCTTACGGTCACATTGACAGTCCAGCGGCGGGGGCCACCTCACTGCGCCAGGCCTATGAGTGCTGGAAAGAGGGTGCGGACCCGATTGAATACGCGAAAGAGCACAAAGAGTTCGCACGTGCCTTCGAGTCCTTCCCAGGCGACGCCGACAACCTGTTCCCCGGCTGGCGTGAAAAACTGGGTGTTCACAAATAAGCGGCCCTCTCATTTAGAACCCCTGAAGGCCCTGCTTCGGCAGGGCTTTTTATGCCGTACGTAAATCACCATTAAAATGGTCCTGACTGTGATGGTCAAACTAGTGTTAACAGACCCTAAATAGATATGGAACAACCCATTTTCATCCTCGGCATTACTCAGACGATGCGCAAAATACACGACAAGAATTGGACTTTACGGCTGTCGGGAGAAACGCCCCCTGCTCCTGCGGCTCAGGGAAAAAATTTAAGGTCTGTCACGGCGCTTTGACTGGATAAAGTGTGTCCCCCACAAGCAAACGATTTCATAATTAAAGGGTACACAGAACATTGGAATGATTGGATCAAAGGCCGTCTGGCAGCCATGGAGGCCGGCTACTCTACTCGCATGGGCGCTGCAATGCGCCACGCCGCCCACTATCTGGAAGCGCGTAAGGCCGACAAAAAACTGATGCTGATACTCACTGACGGTGAGCCATCCAATATCGATATCACTGATGAGCGAATGCTGATAGAGGATACCCGAAAGGCGGTACAAGAGTTGGATCAGCAGGGCATCTACACCTATTGCGTCAACCTCGACCCTCATGCAGATGAGTATGTGACGGATATCTTCGGCAACCAGTATGCGGTTATTGACAATATCCAGCGCCTACCCGAAAAGCTGCCGCAGCTTTTTCTCTCCTTGACCAAATAGCATATTGATAGCCATCCCTGGCCACTACAACTTCCACCAGTCCCCAGTTTAGGGGTTACAGCATATCGCCCACCTAGTGGGCAACCATCCTTGGCGCTACATCTCCATTGCTACTACTTAGAGTGAAAACCTTACACCTTGAACTGACCAACCAGACCTTGCAGATCTGAAGCGAGCCGCGCCAAGTCTCCGCTAGCCTCAGCGGTTTGATTGGCCCCGGTAGCAGTCTGCTCAGTTGAGTCACTGATCTGAACAATATTCTGATTGATCTCAGCGACTACCGCGCTCTGCTCTTCAGCCGCACTGGCGATCTGGGTACTCATATCGTTGATATGGGTCACCGCCTCGGCAATGACGCTTAGCGCCTCCCCGGTTTTGACCGCCTGTTCAGCGGCACTGCCCGCCACAGTCTGGCTCTGATTCATGGCGCTCACCGCTTGACCTGAACCATTCTGCAATTTCTGAATCATCTGGTTGATCTCTTCGGTGGAGACCTGGGTTTTACTGGCCAGGTTACGCACCTCGTCAGCGACCACCGCAAAACCTCGCCCTTGCTCACCCGCGCGCGCCGCTTCAATCGCTGCATTGAGCGCCAACAGATTGGTCTGTTCAGCGATGTTGCTGATCACATCGAGTACCGAGCCGATCTCTTCACTGTGTTTCTCCAGTTGGCGAATCACTTCAGCCGCACTCTCCACTTCACTAGCCAATCGCTGTATCTGGGCTATGGTATCCTGCATGGTGCGCTGACCTTCCGCAGCTTGATCATTAGCCTTGGATACGGCATGAGCAGTATTGTTGGCGCTGGCAGCCACCTCTTGCACCGTTGACCCCATCTCTGTCATGGCGGTTGCCACATGGGTAGTCTCATTCAACTGCTGCTGCACGGCCTCGTTGGTCTGTTCGGTAATAACCGATGTCTCTTCCGCTGTTGCCGCCAATTGGTGGGTCATATCCGATACCCGGTTCAGGCTGTCACGGAATTTCGCCACCATGCTGTTGAAGGCATTAGCTGCCATCCCCAGCTCATCATTGCGTTTCATATCAACCTGGTGAGTCAGGTCTGAGCTATTTTCAACTTCGGTGATAGTCTCCGCCAAGTACTGAATCGGACTGGATAGTGAATTGGCAAACCAGAATCCACCAGAGACTGCCAGTACGATGAGTACAACGCTCACACCTGCTGCCATCATCATCAGTTGGGAAGCCAGGCTATCTGCCGCACTGAACGCTTCAGCCTTATCTATCTCAGCCATGATCGCCCAGTTCTTTCCGCCCAATTCAATGGGCGCATAGGAGGAGAGCACCTCAACACCACGATAGTCGGGAAAAATCGAGAAACCGCTAGTCCCGGAGAGGGCCGAACGGGTACCTTCGGTATCAATTGCCTGTAACCCAATGGAGGTATCTTTCACCCTGATTAAATCAATAGTGCGCTGCTCCGTATTAGCAGCGGCCAGTGCATTGAAGTAACCCTCTTTGTCTTCCAGCAGAAAACGGCTAACACTGCGCATCAGCTTATCTGGCCCGACCAGATAGGTTTCACCTGAGTCACCGAGGCCTACATCTTTCCAGTGGCCATTCATGGTCATCACCGCATTGATACGATCAATGGGCATCTGAAATATCAAGACCGCTATCTTTTTATTGCCGCGATAGATGGGGGTGGCGATAAAAGAGGCGTTGTCCTGGTAAGAGGGTAGATAAGGTGCAAAGTCAGACATCGCAACAGCCTCAGAGGTGCTAGCCCGGCTGGCCTCCTGAAACACTTTACCAATACCTGAGTTTGCATAAGCCCCGGTTTTCAGAGAGGTCGCGAAATCAAGTTCCTTGAAGACAGAGTAGATAATCCGGCCACTTTCAGCATCGGCAATGAAAATGTCGTAATAACCAAAGCGCTGCTGAAAATCTCTAAAGTATGGATGGAAATGGCGATGCATTTCGCCATATTTAGTGCCGTTTTGGGGATCGATTAATTTATCTTTCTCACCCAAGGGGTAATTATTCGCTTTGATAAACTGGTGCTGCAGAACCACGGCGTCTGCATCGAGTCCTCTCAACAGCGTATCAACCTCGACACTATCTCCTGAGTTACGTGTCTTGAATGTATTGGCAAAGTCACTGCGGTAGTAACTGGCCAGCTCTTCCCGTAATTTTGTAACATCAGCATTCGTATAATCTCCACGTAGCGTGGAAAGGGATTCGATAAATCCTTCTGTCGCTTCGACCACCTCATTGGAAACGGACAAATTTAATATCTGGTCTTCGATAGTTTGAAAGTAATCTGCAATCTGCTCTTTCTTGGTATCGCGTAACGCTGTGAGTCGGTCTCTCGCTGTCTCCTCAAGCGCCACATGACTGCTGTCTATTGCTAACCAACCAATGGCGAGACTGGCAATGAGCACTGGAATAATGCTGAGTACTGCTGCACCCAAAGTAATTTTGGCTTTAATCCGCATAACAATGCTGTCTCCGAAAAATATGCTTTCTATGCCCAACTCCTGGGGCATATCGGCAAAAAACCACACTTCACCTTATTCGTTTAAGATGAGTTTTTTTCTCGTTCTTGAGTTGATCTTACGGCTGGCTTAATCGTTTTCTTTAGCGAAATTAATCCAATAAGTTTTTAATCCCCCATCGATTTTCTTGATTAAAGATTTTGCCTTATACGAAAAAACCTTATTTTTCGCACGGTTGAGATAAATCAAGGAAAGGGAAAATTCTCCTCCAAAGAATCAATAAATTAATTTTCCGGTCGCTACATAGAGTAAGTTTTTTGAAATATGGGGAGCAGTAATAGGCAGCATCCCACTGCAAACACCGCTCTACACCTCCTCCAATCAATCAACACACGACGGATTAAGATAATGAAGAAGAGTGTCATTTTCCCATTGGCGGCCGCACTATCACTGCTAGCTTCTCAGGCTATTCATGCAGACAACAATATAGCGATGCAGTCAGGCTGTCTGGGTTGCCATAACGCCACAACTAAACTGGTTGGCCCCTCTTTTAAAGATATCGCCGGAAAATATGCCGACCAGGAGGGTATCGTTGATGAACTGGCGGCCACCGTAAAATCCGGCAGCCAGGGAGGCAAATGGGGAGAAGTACCGATGCCACCCAGCCCGGCATCACTTGAAAATATCAAAACGGTTATTAGCTGGATGCTCACCCATAAATGAGCAGCGTTGGCCCTGCCTCTCATCAGAGGCAGGGCCTAAGGAGTGGCGGGACTAAACAGGCTCGCTATTCCAATCGACCTCCTCTTCCTCAATCACCTCGATCTCGGCTTTACCGCAGTTGATCCAGGCCTGCAGCGAAGGAGTGTTATAGAGATGATCCGCATAGGCTTGGGAAACCGGATCCAGCGCAACATCGTAGCCGACGAACCGGATAACCACCGGTGCATACATACAATCGGCAATTGAGAAATCACCAAACAGCCAAGGACCATTTTGTCCAAACTGCTCCCGGCAGTAGCGCCAAATCTCACAAATACGATCAACATCCGCTTGTATCTCAGGCGTGAGTGGAAAACCCGGAAAGCGCTTACGGCAATTCATTGGCATACCACCACGGAGATTGAAAAAGCTGGAGTGCATCTCTGCACTCACTGAACGGGCGACGGCACGCGCCTTGGCATCAGCCGGCCAGCCTGCACACTCAGGGAAAGATTCCGCCAGGTACTCCAAAATAGCCAGTGAATCCCAAATCTGCTGCTCACCAGTGATCAGTATCGGCACCTTATCGCCGGAAAAGAAGCTGGATAGCTGCTCCAAGGTCGTTGACTCAGATAAGGTAACCCGCTGCTCGTGAAAAGGGATTTGATGCTGCTGCAAAAACAGCCAGGGACGCAACGACCAGGAGGAGTAGTTGCAGTTACCAATAACCAGAGTCAGGTTTTCCATGCGCTTACCTTTCTAAAAATATCACTAGGGTCAGAGTGGATCAAATTGATGTTATAGCACGCTTTTCAGAGCCGTTGCCGCAGTTTATCTTGTTGGGCTCTGCACAATCACTATACAATCGGCTCTTTTCCCCAACAGACACAGAGAGCCATGACCACACGTCCAGAAACCGACGACCTGAGAATCCGTGCGATTAAAGAGCTAGTCTCCCCCGCCCAGTTGATCTCAGAGTTTCCCATTACCGATCAGGCCGCCACCACTGTGGCAGAGACCCGGCAGGCAATCCACCGAATCCTGCACGAAGAGGATGACCGCCTGCTGGTAGTGATCGGCCCCTGCTCGGTACATGATCCCAACGCGGCGCGTGACTACGCTGAAAAGTTGCAACAAGCCCAACAGGCGCTGAAAGAGAATCTGCTGATTGTCATGCGTGTCTATTTCGAAAAGCCGCGCACCACTGTCGGCTGGAAAGGGCTGATCAACGACCCCGACCTGGACGGCACCTTTCACATCAACAAAGGGTTGCGCCAGGCTAGACAACTGCTGCTCGACGTCAATAATATGGGTATCCCGGCGGGGACCGAGTTTCTTGACCTGATCAGCCCCCAATATATAGCCGACCTAATCAGTTGGGGAGCGATCGGTGCACGCACCACCGAAAGCCAGGGCCACCGAGAACTCTCCTCCGGACTCTCCTGCCCAGTCGGTTTTAAGAACGGCACAAACGGCACACTGAAAATTGCACTCGATGCGATCCGCTCCGCCTCCCAACCGCATCACTTTCTCTCGGTCACCAAAGATGGTTTCTCGGCGATCTTCTCCACCAGCGGCAATGACGACTGCCATGTCATTCTGCGCGGTGGCAACCGCCCCAACTACGACACCGAAAGTATCAATATCGCTTCGGAAGAGATGGAAAACAGCGGTTTCAAACCCCGCATGATGATCGACTTCAGCCACGCCAATTCCCGCAAGCGCCACCAGAAGCAGATCGATGTGGGTCGTGATGTGGCGGGACAAATCGCACGCGGTGACCAGCGCATTATGGGGGCGATGATCGAAAGTTTCCTCGTTGCCGGCCGGCAGGACTGGCGGGCCAACCAAGAGCTTGTCTACGGCCAGAGCATCACCGACGCCTGCATCGCCTGGGAAGACAGTGAACCACTGCTGCATGAGTTGGCCGAAGCCGTCGAAAAACGCCGCAACCGATAGAGAGCTGCGCAGTGCGTTCTACATCAGTTATCGGGTGAACTTCACCCGATAGGTAACACCTGCCACCTTGATCTGCCCCCCTGGGGGCAGATACTCCACCGTTTCAATCTTACCATTCTCATTCAGATCAATACCGAGACCATCATTACCGTAGTTGGCATCCATGGAAGGGCTATCGGTCAGATAGGCGCGGTACACCTTGCCATTCAGGCGTAACTGTCCTGACAGTTGTGTTCTGGAGTAGGCCCGCAGGCTACTGTTTTGCCAACTCTGATTATTGGCAAACAGCCACAGCGTATAGTCTCCCTGCAATTTAGGAATACCGGTCACCTTGGCCAGTGAGAAGACCAGCTTATTGGCAAACAGCCCCTTCCCCGCATTGACCACCGCAGGGCCATCATCACGCAGATTACCATTGCGGTTTCGATCCAAATAGAGGCGATACCCTTTTGGCGCCATATCCAGCACAAAACGATACTGTTGACCGCCTTGCAGCTCAATCACACCATATTTTTCCCCGGCGCCCGAAAGCTCAGGCAGGCGTTTAAACAGACGATCAGGCTGATCGAACAGAGGAATGTCTTTGTAACGCGCCGCTACAACAAAACCGACAGGGCGAAACACCTTGCCAATCGAAAGTGTGAGGTCACCTTCGGCAATGGGTTCAGCCACCTGCTTCCGGGTAGTCTCCTCCGACTGCCTATTCGAATCGGCTACTTGGGCGTGGGTGCGCGACGCGGATGGGGCCGGTTGCTGCACGGGTTTCCGGCCTGGCTGTTGATCACTCCACAACCGATCCAACAGTTGGGCAGCCTCATCCAAATAGGATCCGGACAAGGTGATCAAAGCGAACACAAAACCTAAAAGGAGAAACGCGGCGGGAATACGTTTCCCTACAGAGGGTGATGGCGGTTTCTGGGGGGATTGCGTTGACGGCTTTTTGCCGGAACGAGAACGGCTCTCCTGCGGCTGTTTAGTGACACCCCCATCCAGTCGCTTACCACGAATCACCGTCTGCCGGTCAGGAAACTGGTTATCACGATCCAGCATAGGGAGCCACTACACAGTAACAGCCAACACGTAACCTTCAGACGGCGCCGCTCTTCTCATCAAAGCCTGCCATGGCATACCACTTTTTCGCCTCTTCCATATCCTTTTCGACGCCCCGTCCCTCTTCATAGAGCATCGCAAGGGTGCATTGAGAGCCGGCCATCCCCTGTTCAGCCGCTTTGGTAAACCACTCTACGGCCTTGGTGGGGTTTTTCTCGACACACTCCCCCTCAAGATACATGAAGCCC